>NZ_SMLD01000048.1:0-53902 GCF_004352805.1 Nonomuraea mesophila | reverse complement strand
GGAGAAGGGGGTGGCACGGGAGTGGCGGGTGGCCGCGGTGCTGGCGGTGGTCGCGCTCGTGCCCGTGGCGCTGGTCGTGGCCGTGGTGCGGTACGGCGCCTGACAGCGGCCGGCCCGCCCGCGCCACCGCGTCGCTCCGGAACCGTCAGGGGCGGAGGAGGGTCTTGCCGGTGACGGTGCGCGCTTCGATGGCGGCGTGCGCCTCGGCGGCCGACTCCAGAGGGAACGTCGCGCCGATCGTGGGCCGCAGGCGGCCGGCCGCGGCCAGGTCGAGTGCCTGCCGGGACAGCTCGCGCAGGTCCGTCGCGGGCCAGGCGACCGCGGTGACGCGCGGGTCGGGCGTCGTCATCGGGCCGCCCGCCATGCCGTACACGCTGAGCCTGCCGCCGTCCTTGAGCAGCCCCTGCGCGGCCGCCCCGATCTCGCCGCCGACGCCGTCGAAGACCACGTCCAGCCCGCCGGTGGCCGTGCGGACCGGCCGCGTCCAGCCGGGGTCGGTGTAGTCGACGGTCAGCTCGGCGCCCAGGCCCGCGGCGAGGTCGCGCTTGGCGGCGCTGCTCGCGGCGCCGACGACGCGGGCCCCCGCGTCGCGGGCGAGCTGCACGAGCAGGCTGCCCACGCCGCCGCCCGCGGCCTCCACCAGCACCCATTCGCCGGGCCTGGGCGCGGCGGCGGTCGCCAGGCCGACGGCGGTGCGCCCGTCGGCGAGCAGCGCCACCGCCGTCTCGGGCGACAGGTTCTCCGGCAGGGGGATGAGGTCGCCGGCGCCGGCCACCGCCAGCTCGGCGTACCCCCCGTAGCCGCCCAGCGTGCTCACGACCCGCGTGCCGGCCAGCGCGGGGTCGACGCCCTCTCCGGTGGCGAGCACGGTGCCCGCCACGCCGTTGCCCAGGATCGCGGGCAGTGCGGCGGGCCGCGGCCCGCGACCGGCGCGTACCTGTGTCTCCACGAACGTGATGCCGGCCGCCATGACCTCGATCAGCACCTGGCCGGGCCCGGCGACCGGGTCGGGCACCTTCTCGAGGACCAGTGCCTCCGGCCCGCCGCTCTGCCGCACCACTACCGCGCGCATGCCACAACCTTCCTTTGTCGGAGCGATCCGCTCCGTCCACTATAACGGAGCGATCCGCTCCGCAATTTTCCGGACCCCACGAACAGACGCGGTCGGCAGGCCGAGGCGGCACTCGACGGCCTGCGCGCGCCCGGCGCCACCACGCTGCCCGGCGAACCGCCGAGCGTCGAGTGGTACGAAGGGCGATGGGGCAGCGCACCGTAGGTCTACGGTGGGGTGCGTGTCGTTCAACGAGCTGCTCCGCGACCTCGATGTCAGCGCCAGCGTCCAGGCCGCGGGCATCAGGCGCGGCTACGGCGGGCCGCCCGCGCGCCAGGTGAGCGTCAGGTCAGGTCTGACGCGCCTGCGCTGCGCCTCCCTGCTCAAGCCCCTGTACGCGTGGGTGAGCGCGGACCACGTCGCCGACGCCGAGCGGTGGCGCCGCCACGCCGAGCCCGCCGTCGTCATCTCGTCGAACGCCGACACGCTCCACCTGTGGCTGGCCATCGGCCCCGGCGTCATCCTCGAGGACATCCGCCGGCGCACGGGCGTGGCCTGGTCACCGCCGAACGGCGACCCGTCCAGGTTCGGCTCGGTCGAGGTGGCCGCCGACGAGGTCGCGACCGCGTACGCGGTGCTCGCCCAGGCCGGTGCAGCGGGCGACCCTGCCGCGGCGACCGTCATGGAGTGGATGCGGCAGGTCGAGGGGCCGCAGACGTTCGGCGCACGCGAGGCGGCGCGCTCGCCGGAGGCGGCGGTCAAGTGCGGCTGGTACGGCGCCCCCGACGAGACGTGCCTGCGTACCCACGCCGTGACCGTTCTGCCGAGGGGCGGCACGCGCACCACCGTGGCCGTGGCGATGACCGCGCTGCCCCACACCGGCACGCGGGAGCGTGCGCTCTACCAGGAGCAGGTGAACCAGGGGGTGTCCGTGGAGGCCGCGCACGAGAAGGTGGCGGGCACGGTGCTGCGCGGGCTGCTGGCTGCGACGCTGGCCGAGCTGGGCCATACGTCGGCGGGCGCGGCATGAGGCTCACCGTTCTGGGCGGGTGCGGCGCCTGGCCGGCGGCCGGTCAGGCGTGCAGCGGCTACGTCGTCGAGGAGGAGGGCTTCACCGTCTACGTCGACCCCGGCTACGCCACGCTGCCCCGGCTGCTCGAGCGGTGGCCGGCCGGTGACGTCGACGCGGTGATCGTCACTCACGGCCATCCCGACCACTGCGCCGACCTCAACCCGCTGCTGCGCGCCCGCGCGCTCGCCGGCCGGCCCGTTCCTCCGCTGCCCGTCCACGCCCCGCCCGGCGCACTCGACGCCGTGCTGGCGCTGGACAACCGGCGCATGCTGGCCGGCAGCTTCGTGGCGCACGAACTGGCGCCGGGCGTGCCGCGGCGGCTCGGGCCCTTCCGCCTCGACCCGTTCGACCTGCCGCACCACGTGCCCAACGCGGGGCTGCGGCTGAGCGCCGGTGACCGGGTGATCGCCTACACCGGCGACACGGGCCCGTCCGGCTCGCTGGTGGCGCTGGCGAAGGACGCGGACCTGCTGGTGGCGGAGGCGACCTATCCGGAAGGGGTGCCGGATGAGGATGCGCCTTACCTGTCCAGCGCCCTCGACGCGGGCCGCACCGCGGCGTCGGCCGGCGCGGCCCGGCTGCTGCTCACTCACCTGTGGCCGGACACCCCGCCCCAGCCCGCGCTGGAGGCCGCCGCCACGACCTATGACGGCCCGCTCGCCGTCGCCGCCGCGGGCGTCACCGTGGAACTGCCGTGAGCGCCGCCACGACCTCGGCCAGCCGCGGAGGCTCGACCCCCACGGGCAGCTCCTCGACCCAGGCGTAGCCGCGGAAGACGTGGCGCTCCTCCTCCGTGAGCGCCTTGGGCGCCACCTCGGGACGGGCCTCGTCGAAGACCGCCAGGAAGAACGGCTCCGTCTTGACGTAGCGTACGCCGAGCCACGAGAAGTCCCGTCCGACCTCGACGCAGCTGCCGCTCACGGCCGAGCCCGGCAGGCCGGTCTCCTCGGTCAGCTCACGCCTGGCCGCCTCCAGCGCCGTCTCGCCGGGATCGATGCCGCCGCCCGGCGGCTCCCAGACGTCCGTCCGGCCGACCGGGTCGTACCAGTGCATGAGCAGCACCCGGCCGTCTCGGTCGAGGCAGACCACGCGCGCCGCGGGGCGGTCACTGATGTCCTCGGTGTTCATCCGGCACGAGACTATCCAAGGCGTCCCGCAGCCCGTCGGGGTAGGGCACGAAGTACGTCTGGTCGCGCACGTACCCGGTGGCCTGCCGGTGCAGCAACGCGGCGGGAAGGCGCAGCGGCGCCCTGCCCGCCTGGTAGGCGTCGATGGCGGCCAGCGCCTCGTCCCGCCGGGCGGGGTCGAGGCCGAGCATGCCGAGACAGTGCTGCAGCACGTTGACGTTCTTGCCGACGGTGGCGGGGGTGGCCAGGGCCCGCCGGAAGACCTCGGCGTACTCGGCGGCCACCGCGGCGGGCGGGCGCACACCGGCCTGCGCCACCACGCGCCCGGCCAAGCGGTATCGCGCGGGATCGTGGGCGAGCACCTGCATCTTGTGCCGGGTGTGGAACCCGATCAGGTCGCGCGCCCGCCCGCTGCCGGCCAGCGCCGCGCGCAGCCTGGCGTGCGCGAAGACACGCTCCGCGAAGTGCGCCAGCGCCCGCGCGTCCTTCCCGGCCACGATCAGCGGTAGCGCCGCGTCGCCCGCGTCGCCCGCGTCACCGCCGTCGCCGCCGTCACCACCGTCGCCAACCGCGTCACCCGCGCCGCCCATGGCGCCGACGGCGACGCGGCCGTCCACGTCGGTCTCCTCCGCCCCCACCCACTCGACGTACGGCCCGAGCACGCCGGTCAGCACGCGGTCGTCCGCCGGAGGACGGTCGACCGCCACGCGAGGACGTTCGACGGCCATGTTCACAGTGGAGCCCGGCGGCGCAGGGGCGGGCAACCAACCGCGGGAAGATCAGTGCCGGGCTTCGTCAAGGGCGGCGCCTCACCGCTTCATCGCGCCGTCCGCGATCGCGTCGGCCGCGTCGCCGATGGACACGCCCACGATCTCCAGCCGGCGCACCAGCTCCCGCTGTTTCATCGCGTCCGCGGTCAGCTCTCCCGAGAAGATCCGCGAGATCTCGTACTGGTACATGCGCCGGATGGCCCCGCCCGCCTTCTTCGCCTCCAGCGCGTCCTGCACCACGACAGAGGGCCGGGAGGCGAGGTCGCGCACGGCGTTCTCCAGGGCGTCGATGCCGACGATGACCTGGTCGAGCAGCGGGGTGAAACGGATCTGGTCGGGCACCCGGTAGAGATGCGACTCGCGGACGAAGTCCCGCAGCGAGTCGAGCACGTCGTCGATCGACCGTGACAACCTGAACAGGTCCTCCCGGTCGATGGGGGTGACCAGGGCCGTCTTGAGCTCGTCGACGAGCCGGGCGCGTTCCTCGTCGCCGAGGTGCTCGATCGCGCGCATCTGCTCGTGCGCGCCCGTCCTGCCCACCTCTCCGCCGATCATGGCCATGGCCAGCCAGGCACCCTCCTTGGTGGCCTCCAGCTGGCCGAGCAGCGCCTCCGTCAGCGCGCTGTCCATCCGGCCGGTCATGAGATCGCGGATCCGCCGCAGCCGTCTCACCGTCCGGCCGCCTTCCATGCGCAACCGCGCTCCACCGTTCGCCCTTTCGTTCATGACAGTTCCACGCTCGCGATCCCCTTCACCATCGACGCCAGCACCCAGCCGAGCAGCCCGCTCGCCGGCAGGGTCAGCAACCAGGCAACAACGATCTTGACGGCGGCGTACCAGCGGACCCGTCCGCCGCCCTGGGCGACGCCCGCGCCGATGAGCCCGCCGGCGATGGATTGGGTCATGCTCACCGGCATGCCGACGGCCGCGGAGGCGACCACCGCCGTGCCCGCGGCCAACTCGGCCACGACTCCGTGCGGGGGGCGGGAGGCGATGATCTCGCGGCCGAGCGTACGGCCCGCCCTGGGCAGGCCGTACAGGGTGCCGAGACCGAACAGGAGCGCCACCAGCGACGTGTACGCCAGGGGCGCGTCCGAGAAGCCCAGCGCGATCATGAACACGGCCAGCATCTTCTGCCCGTCGTTGGCCGCGTACGCGAGGGTCTGCAGCAGGAACCCCGCCCAGTGCCAGCGCGGCAGCCCGCGAGCCGTGGTCACCGAGACCAGGACCCGGATGAGCACCCAGGCCAGCAGCCCTCCGGCGAACGGCGCCGCCAGCCCGAACGCCAGCACCAGCCCCACCGATCCGGCCGAGACCGGCAGCCCCCAGCCCAGCCCCGCGCCCGTGAGACCGCCCACGACGGCGAGTGTGAGGCTGGTCGGCCGGCCCTTCGCGCTGAGCACCGTCACCACGGCCAGCGACGAGACCACCGCGCACGTCATCGCGAGCCGCCCGCCCGGCTCGTCGAAGGTGGCCAGCCGGGTCACGAACGTCAGCGCCACCTGGTGCGTGACCAGCGGGACCAACGCCACCATCAGCACCAGCACGAGCACGCCGGTCGCCGGGCGGACCGTGGGCAGTTTGAGCCCCGTCGCCAGAACGGCTCCGCCGTCGTTGACCCCGGAGACGACGGCGAACAGACCCGCGACCACGATCAGCACGACGGCGTCCAACGGCAAGCGCTCCATTCCGGCCCGCCCTGCCAGGGCGGGGCCCGCTCGATCCACTCACGGCACTCATGGCGGAAAGACGACTGCCCCGTGACCCCCGCATACAGTCTTTCCTCGATGAACACGAACTACCCGTGTTCGTGTGGAAGATGGATGAAGCTCCAGGTATCAGAGTGTTCGCCTGGCCGAAGCCCGTGGGGTCAACCCCTGCTCAACCGCTGGTGACCGGACACTTCGCCGCTCCGGCCGTACATTCCGCGGCAGGTACTCTCGGACCTGGCCGCCCCGGTTGTACGCTGCCCACACCGACCGCAAGGCGCCCGCAGACCCCACGCCCCGCGAGAGTGAAGGCATGACCGATCCCGCCCAGTACGCCGAGTACATTGTCACGTTGTCGTGTCCCGACCGGCCCGGTGTGGTGGCCGCCGTCTCCGGCCTGCTGGCCGCGCGCGGATGCACCATCATCGAGAGCCAGCAGTTCGGCGACAGGGCCGCGCACCGGTTCTTCATGCGCGTGCAGTTCGCCGGGCCGCTGGGTGAGGACGAGATCACCGGCGCCTTCGCCGCGCTCGCGCCCGACTTCGCCATGGAGTTCAGGCTGCGCGACGTGGCCAGGAGGCCGCGGGTGCTGATCATGGTCAGCAGGTTCGACCACTGCCTGAACGACCTGCTCTACCGGGTGCGGGCCAAGTCGCTCGACATCGAGATCGTCGCGGTGGCCTCCAACCATCCCGACCTGCGCCCCCTGACGCAGGCGCACGGCATCGACTATCACCACCTGCCGATCACCCCAGAGACGAAGGCCAGGCAGGAGGCCGAGGTGCTGGCGCTGGTCGAGCATTATCAGGTCGACCTGGTGGTGCTGGCCCGCTATATGCAGGTGCTGTCGGAGGAGCTCTGCGAGAAGCTCGCGGGCCGCGCCATCAACATCCACCACTCGTTCCTGCCGTCGTTCAAGGGAGCCAGGCCCTATCACCAGGCTCATGACCGCGGGGTCAAGCTGATCGGGGCCACGGCCCACTACGTGACCTCCGACCTGGACGAAGGGCCGATCATCGAGCAGGAGGTGGCCAGGGTCAACCACAGCCACTCGCCCGAGGACCTCGCGGCCATCGGGCGTGACGTGGAGTGTGTGGCGCTGGCCAGGGCGGTCACGTGGCATGCCGAGCAGCGCGTGCTGCTCGACGGGCACAAGACCGTCGTCTTCCCCCGCTGAGCGCTCCTAGAACGTGCCGATGGCGCCGACGAGCAGCGGGCCCGCCAGCAGGCCGGCGGTGAACTCCACCCCGGTGATGCGGGCCGCCAGCAGGAACGCCCGGGCCAGGCCGTTGGCCGACAGGTCCTGCCACTGGGCCTCCCAGCCGTCGGCGGCCTCCTCAGGGGTCAGCCCCACCTCGCGCATCAGCGCGTCGAGCCGGTCGCTGCCGTGCCGCTCGCTCGGCATGATCGGCCTGAAGGAGGTGACGACGTCGCCGTCGACGGCGTAGGCGAAGTCGTCCTCGGCGTAGTCGTGCCGCGAGACGACCACCACCTCGCAGCCCTTCGACAACGGCGTCAGCGCCTCGGTCAACGCCGCCGTCCAGCCCCACAGTTCGATCGCCACGCACCACTCGCCCGCCGGGACCACGCCCACGTAGCCGCCGCCGTCACCGCCGTCGGTCTCCTCGACGAACGCGAGCACCTGCTCGCTGAGCTCGTCGAAGCTCATCTCCCTGCCGGCAGGCCCATCGTGGCCGAAGCGGCGCAGCACCTCTGCGGGGCCGAGGCCCCGGAAGAAGGACACGCAGTAGATGTCGCCCAGAGGGTTGGCCGGGTCGCCGTCGGCGGCCTGGAGCCAGCGGTAGGGGGCGAGCGGATCGTTGGTCATGTCCCGGATCGTGACAGGCGCCACCGACAGAACCCGTCAGCGTCGGCGTCAGGGCCGGTAGGTGCCGAAGTACCAGGTGTTGCCCTGCGGGTCCGTGCAGGCGTATTCGCGCGACCCGTACGGCTGGTCCACCAGGTCCATGGTGACCGTGGCCCCCGCGGCCTTCGCGCGGTCGTGGTGGGCGTCGACGTCGTCGGTCGCGATGTAGATGCCCGGCCCGCCCGGCCTGCCCCGGCCGAGCATGACGATGTCGTCCCCGACGAGCAGCTCGACGTGGTCGACGGCGCCCTCGTCGTTCGTGGACACCTCGCGCACCCCGAACCCGAACGCGGCGATCAGGAAGTCGAGCGCGGCCTGGCAGTCGTGGTATCTGGCCTGTGCGTAGACGGTTCTGCTCATACGTCCCAGGCTGCCCGCTGCGCGGACCCTGGTCTTGGACGAATCTGACCGGGCGTCGTGCCGCCCAGCACCCGGAACTCCCTGTTCATGTGGGCCTGGTCGTAGAAGCCGCACTCCGCCGCCACCTGGGCGATGGAACGGCCCGATCGCAGCAGCCGCGCCGCCCTGCCGAACCTGATCACCCGCGCGGCCGCCTTGGGCGTGAGCCCGATCTGGTCGTGGAAGCGGGCGACGAGATGGCGATGGCTCCAGCCGAGCGAGTCGGCCAGCGACGACACGCTCAGGCCGCCGCCCGACTCCAGCAGCCTGGCCCAGGCCCACGGCAGCTCGGGACCCAGCTCAGGGCCGGACAGGATGCGCTCGCACAGCAGCCGGTCGGCCAGCGCCAGCCGGTCACGCCAGGACGGCGTCTCGGCCAGCCTGCTCACCACGGTGTCACCCCACGCCCCGAACAGGTCGCCGACCGGCACCACCCGGTTGGTCAGCTGCCGCATCGGCAACCCGTAGAGGCGGCGCGCCCCGAACGGCGTGAAGAACACCTGTACGCCCTCCGCAGGACCCGTCGTGCGCGTGACGGTGAAGCGGTCGCCGAGGCCGCCCGTGAACGCCGAGACCCGCTGCCCCTGGACCTCCATCGGCGTGCCGAAGCCGAGGATCAGCACGGCCGCCGGCATCGCCACCTCGGACCTGGTCACCGGCTCGGCGTAGCGCTCGCTGTAGGCGCACAGGTGCGTCACGTAGGGGCGCAGCAACGCGCTGGGGGCGGCCTCGACCATGGCAAGCCCCAGCGCGCTCATGGTGGCGAGGCTACAGGCCGGTGTGCCGTGCCAGGAAGGTCAGCGTGTCGGCCGACAGGTCGACCGTCCTGCTCACGGAACGGGCGCCGTGGCCCACCTCCGTCTCGTTGCGCAGCAGCACGGGACGCTCGCTCGTCGTCGAGTGCTGCAGCGCCGCGCACATCTTCCACGCGTGCATCGGGTGCACGCGCGTGTCGGACTGGAAGACGGTGAAGAGCGTCGCGGGATAGGCGACCCCCTCCTTGACGTGGTGGTAGGGCGAGTAGGCCCGCAGCCAGCCGAACTGCTCCGGGTCGTCGGCCGAGCCGTATTCGACGCTCCAGGTGGCGCCGAGCCCGAACTTCTCGTACCTGATCATGTCGAGCAGCGGCGCGGAGCAGACGACGGCGGAGTAGAGCTCGGGACGCTGCGTCAGCGCGGCGCCCACGAGCAGGCCGCCGTTGGAGCCGCCGGAGATGCCGAGCCGCTCCTTGGTGGTGACGCCGGTGGCGATGAGGTGCTCGGCGGCCGCGTGGAAGTCGTCGAACACGTTCTGCTTGCCGGCCAGCATGCCCGCGCGGTGCCACTCCTCGCCCTCCTCGCCGCCGCCGCGCAGGTTGGCGATGGCGTAGACGCCGCCCGCCTCCACCCAGGCCAGGATCGAGGCGGAGTAGCCGGGCGTCATGGACAGGCCGAAGCCGCCGTAGCCGTAGAGGATCGTGGGGCGCGGCCCGGAGGCCTCGCCGGCCGGAGAGATGATCAGCATGCGGACGTCGGTGCCGTCGTGGGACTGGTAGACGACCTGCTCGGTGCGCACCTCCGGCACCTCGACCGCGCCGGGGGAGGCGGCCCAGAGCGAGGTCTCGCCCGTGCGGGCGTCGTACCGCTGGATGCTGGGCGGCGTGGTGTTGTCGGTGTAGCCGAACCACGCCTCGTGGCCGCCCTCCGGACGCTCGGCGATGCCGCCGATGGTGCCGAGACCCGGCGTGGGCACCTCGCCGACGCGCGCGCCGCTCTCGAGGTCGTGCACGGTGATCTCGCTGATGGCATGGCGGGTCCAGCCCACCAGCATGACCGGGCGCTCCAGGTCGTCGAGGATCGCGAAGTCGCTCAGCACCGCCTCGGGGTCCTCGGGGACAAGGTCGCGCCAGGTCTCGAACGCCGGCGCGGCCGGGTCGGTCACGCACACCCTGCCCCGAGGCGCGTCACGGTCGGTGTGGACGTAGAGGCGGCCGTCGCGGCCGAACACCAGCGCCGACTGCGCGTCCACACCTTCCTGCACCACCCGCAGCTCAGGCCGGTCGACGGGGGACTCCGTCAGGTCGGCCAGCCAGATGTCGTTGCGCGGCGCGGTGCCCTCGTGCGCCGACACCTGAAGCCAGCGCCCGTCACGCGAGACCGAGACGCCGTAGTAGTTGGTCATCTTCAGGCCCTGCCCGAAGATCATCACGTCGTCCTCGGTCGAGGTGCCGACCCGGTGCAGGTAGACGCGGCGGTGGAACTGCGTCTCGTTCTCCGGCACCTCGCTGCTCGGCAGCCGGCGTACGTAGTAGAACGCCTCGCCGCCGGGCAGCCAGGCGACGGGGGAGTAGCGGCAGCGGTCGATCGGCCCCTCGATGCGCCGCCCCGTCGCGACGTCCAGGACGTAGAGGACCGACTCCTCGTTGCCGCCCACCGAGATCTGGTAGGCGAGCAGGCGGCCCTCTTTGTCGGGCTGCGCCGCGTCGAGCGTGGTGAGGCCGGAGGGGTCGATGGCGATGGGGTCGATCAGCGCCCGCTCGGTGCCGTCGGGCTCGACGACGTAGTAGACGGCGTGCTCCTGGTCGGGGGTGCGGCGCGAGAAGAAGTGGCGCCCGCCGCGCCACGCGGGCACGCCCACCGAGCCCGACCTGAGCAACTCAGCGATGCGGCTCTTGAACCGCTGCGGACCCCGCTCCCGGCTGAACAGCTCGGCCTGCGCGAGCAGCCACCCCTTGGTTTCGGGACCATCGGGGTCCTCAAGCCACCGATAGGGGTCGGGCACGGGTGTTCCGTGCAGGTTGTCAGTGGTTTCTCCGCGTCGTGCGGTCGGGTACGGCTCTCGCGTCATGCCAGGAACCCTATGCCAACGGGGATGCGTAAAGCGCTGGTCGAGCGGGCATAAAACGTATCGTGCGTCCCTTCAGTCAGTCCGCTGAGCGGTTTTGGGGTGGCGGGGACCACGGTGCAAACGCCAGACTTGGTGACAGGACGGTGCCGTGGTGACCATCCGCTGGGCCGTCCGGCGGAGGTCCACGTGACGGAAGCACGAGTGCCCCAGGAGGGGCCGACAGCCGGGACATGCCGCGGCATGTCCCCTTTGATACGCGCGCGGCGGGGAGAGGCCCCATGATGCGCCAAGTCCTGCTGCTCAACGCCACCTACGAGCCACTCACCACCCTCTCGCTGCACCGGGCCATCGTGCTGGTGCTGCGGGAGAAGGCCGACGTCGTGCACCGCGACGGCAGGGGCGCCGTGCTGCGCTCGGCCAGCCGTACGCTCGACGTGCCCTCGGTGATCCGGCTCCGCAGATATGTTCGCATTCCGTACCGGTCGCGCATCCCTCTGACCAGGGCCGCCCTCATGCGGCGCGACGACTACCGCTGCGCCTACTGCGGGCAGCGGGCCGAGACCATCGACCACGTCGTCCCGCGGTCCAGGGGAGGCACGCACACCTGGGAGAACTGCGTCGCCTCGTGCACGACCTGCAACCACAGGAAGGCCGACAAATACCTGGAGGAGCTGGGGTGGACGCTTCGCGTCAGCCCGGCGGTGCCACGGGGCGCCCACTGGAGGCTCATCGGCGCGTCGCTCGTCGGAGACCCCCAGTGGGCGCCCTACCTCCAGGCCGCGGCCTGAGAATTTTTTGATGAGGGGTTCCCTGCCTGACAGCATGAGCAGGCATGTGGACCTTCACCTCAGAGGTTGAGGAGTACGCCGCGGTCGCCGGGCCCTTCCTGCTCGGCGACCCGGTGCGCAACACCGTCCCGCTGACCGTCCTCGCCAACCTGCGCGCGGGCATGCCCGCCAAGGACCCGCTCTTCGGCTGGTGGACGGCGGACGGCGAGGTTCGCGGCGCGGTCTTCCGCACCCCGCCGCATCCCGTCGGCCTCTTCGCGACGCCCGTCGAGGCCGTCGCACCGCTGATCGAGGCGCTCGATCGCGACCTGCCCGCGCTCGCGGGCCCCGTCGAGGTGACCTCCGAGGCCATGCGGCTGCTCGGCACGCCCCGCAGGGTGGTGCCGGAGCGGCTCTACCACCTCGGCACGCTCACCGTCCCCGACGTGCCGGGCCGGGGCAGGATCGCCGTCCCCGGCGACTTCCCGCTGCTGGTGAGCTGGTACCACGCGTTCCACGACGAGGTGGAGCTGTCCGAGGGAGACCTGGCCGAGCGGGTGGCGCAGCGGCTGGCCCGCCGGGAGCTGTTCGTGTGGGAGGTGGGCGAGACACCCGTCTCGCTGGCCGGGCTCTCACCGGCGGCCGGCGGGGTCTGCCGCGTCGGCCCCGTCTACACGCCGCCCTCGTGCCGCAGGCGCGGCTACGGCTCCGCCGTGACGGCGTTCACCAGCCTGACGGGCCTGTCCGAGCGGTGCGACCACGTCGTGCTCTTCACCGATCTGGGCAACCCCACGAGCAACTCCATCTACCAGGCCATCGGCTACGAGCCGGTGTCCGACTACGCCCACCTCACCTACTGACGCCGAAAGCCCGTCCACGTGAACCTGGGTAAACTCGGTCCATGCCGCGATACGACTTCCGCTGCCGCGCCTGCGGCTCCACCTTCGAGGTCTCCCGTTCCATGTCGGCCTCCAACGACCCGGCCACCTGCCCCGAGGGCCACGACGACACGGTGAAGTTGCTGTCCACGGTCTCCATGACGGGCGGCGCAGCCGCACCCCAGACGGGCGGCGGCTGCTGCGGCGGAGGGTGCTGCTCCTCCTAGACACCGGCGGTGGCGCCCCGCCGGGTGGACGAGTTCGCCTTCGGAAGGCCGCGACCGGTCACGCCGACGGTGGCGCCCCGCCGGGTGAGCGTGTTCACCGCCAGCCTGGCCAGCCGCTCGACGGTCTCGATGCCTGTCCGCATGTCCGGGCTGCGCTCCGACAGCACCGCGACCAGCACCTCGTGCCCGTGCACGTCGAGCAGGCCCACGCTGTTGACGGTCCACAGCCCGTCGTGGACGTGGGCGGGCAGCCACCCGTTCTTCAGCGCCGCCGCGCCACCGTCGGCCGCGGCGCTGACGCCCCACGCCTGCGAGGGCACCACCGACGACATGAGCCGCAGGGCGTAGCGCCGGCCGGCCGCCGGCACCGGCCCGCCGGGGTCGGTGAGCCGGTCCAGCACCTGCACCTGGTCGGACGGCAGGCTGTGGGTCGAGCCCCAGGACAGGCCGGGGCCGGGCCGTGTGTGCCGTACACCGAGCCGGCGCAGCACGCCGGTCAGCGCGTCCTGGCCGCCGATCGTCATGTACAGCTCGTGGGCGCAGTCGTTGTCGCTCTCGCGGATCATCCGGGAGGCCAGCCGGTGCTCGTAGCGGGTCGGCGGCTCCCCTTGCTTGCCGAGCAGGAAGGCCAGCAGGATGTCCACCTTGGCCACGCTGGCCAGCATGAACGGCTTCGTCTCGCCGAAGGAGTAGCGGGCGCCCGTGGTCCGGTCGAGCACGGCCAGCGCCGCCCGGCCCGGACGCCCCCGCAGATAACGCCTGAGTACGCGGTCGAGGGCACGCCGCTCGGCCACGGGCGGCGCGCTCTCGACGACGACCTGGCCGGCCGGTGGCCGCTGAGGCACGGCGGCAGGGCGTGGGGCGGCGGCGGACGGTCCCCTGCACCCGGATGCCGCGACCAGCAGGACGGCGATGAGCGAGACCCCGCGTACGCGCATGTGCGGGAGCCTGCCACCCCCCGGCCCAACGGCCGGGGGCACGGCCGGTCAAACGATCGGCAAGGTTGTCACGCGGCCCTGGCGCGCTTGCGGCGCTGGAACGGCAGGAACCGGTCGGCGAGATGCGGCCGGGACGGCGTGAGCGTGGGCTCGACCGCGATGATGCGGTCGAACCTGAACGCCCTGATGGCCCGGCGCATCCTGCACACGCCGACGAGGTACCAGTATTCGCGGTGGACCAGGCAGGTCACCGGCTCGACGTCGCGCGCGGTGACGGTGCCGTAGGCGTCGCGGTAGTGGAGACGGATCATGAGGCGGCTGGTGATGGCGTCGGCCATGAGCCTGGCCCGGGAGGCGACGTCGACGGGCAGCGGCTCGGTGAGGGTCGCGAGGGTGGTGGAGATGACGTCGTCGTCGAGCTCCAGGTGCTCGAGTGCGTGCTGCAGGCCACGCCTGGCGGTGACGGCCTGCGGACCCGCGCCGAGGTGGGCGAGGGAGAGGGCGAGGGCGGCGATCTCGGCGGTCGTCAGCGGGCGAGTATCGTGCTTCACGACTGTCGTCATACCCCAAGAATACGGACGACCACCGACATTTTTCGAAAACCTGTACGGCAGGCGAGAACCCGTCGCCTGCCGTACAGGGGTGGTGAACTACTGCGACAGCTGCGAAAGGTCGCGTGAGGCGCCCGTGGACGCCGACGTCGTCATCGCCGCGTAGGCCTGCAGCGCCACGGTCACCGGCCGGTCGCGGTCGCGCGGGCGGAAGCGGCCCCGCTCGGCCAGCAGCCGCTCGCGCCGGGCCGCCAGCTCGGCCTCGGTCACCCGCAGCTCCATCGACCGGTTGGGGATGTCGATGTCGATCATGTCGCCGTCCTCGACCAGCGCGATCGCGCCGCCCTCCGCCGCCTCCGGAGAGGCGTGGCCGATCGACAAGCCCGAGGTGCCGCCGGAGAAGCGCCCGTCGGTGACGAGCGCGCAGGCCTTGCCCAGGCCCCGGCCCTTGAGGAAGGAGGTCGGGTAGAGCATCTCCTGCATGCCCGGCCCGCCCTTGGGGCCTTCGTAGCGGATGACCACCACGTCGCCCTCCTTGACGCGCCCGCCCAGGATGCCCTCGACGGCCTGCTCCTGCGACTCGAACACCACCGCGGGCCCGCTGAACTTCCAGATCGACTCGTCGACCCCCGCGGTCTTCACCACCGCGCCGTCACGCGAGATGTTGCCGTAGAGGACGGCCAGCCCGCCGTCGGCGGTGTAGGAGTGCTCGATGTCGCGGATGCACCCCTCCGCCCGGTCGAGGTCGAGGGAGTCCCAGCGGTTGTCCTGCGAGTAGGCCTTGACGGTGCGCACGTTGCCGGGCGCCGCGTGCCACAGCTCCACCGCCTCCGGCAGGACCGACGGCGAGCGCACGTCCCAGCCGGCCAGCAGGTCGGCGAGCGTGCCGCCGTTGACGGTGGACACGTCGCGGTGCAGCAGACCGGCCCGGTCGAGCTCGCCCAGGATGGCCGGGATGCCGCCGGCGCGATGCACGTCCTCGACGTGGAACTTGCTGGTGGCGGGGGCGACCTTGCACAGGCACGGCACCCGCAGCGACAGCTCGTTGATCTCCTTGAGGCCGAAGTCGACCTGGGCCTCGCGGGCCGCGGCCAGGATGTGCAGGATCGTGTTGGTGGAGCCGCCCATCGCCACGTCGAGCGTCATCGCGTTCTCGAACGCCTCGCGGGTCGCGATCGAGCGCGGCAGCACCGACTCGTCGTCCTCCTCGTAGTAGCGGCGGGTGATCTCCACCAACTGCCGGCCGGCGTCCTCGAACAACGTCTTGCGGGCCTTGTGCGTGGCCAGGATCGTGCCGTTGCCCGGCAGCGCCAGCCCGATCGCCTCGGCCAGGCAGTTCATCGAGTTGGCGGTGAACATGCCCGAGCAGGAGCCGCAGGTCGGGCAGGCGGCCTCCTCCATCTCCAGCAGGTCGGCGTCGGAGACGGACTCGTCCGCGGCGGCGATCATCGGGTCGATGAGGTCGAGCTTCTTGCCCGGCGTCTTGCCGGCCTCCATGGGGCCGCCGGAGACGAAGATCGTCGGGATGTTCAGCCGGAACGCCGCCAGCAACATGCCCGGCGTGATCTTGTCACAGTTGGACACGCAGATCAGCGCGTCGGCGCAGTGGGCGTTGACCATGTATTCGACGGCGTCGGCGATCAGCTCGCGCGAGGGCAGGGAGTAGAGCATGCCGCCGTGGCCCATCGCGATGCCGTCGTCGACCGCGATCGTGTTGAACTCGCGGGGGATGCCGCCGGCCTCCCTGACGGCCGACGCCACCACGTCGCCGACCTCGCGCAGATGCACATGACCGGGAACGAACTGCGTGAAGCTGTTGGCCACCGCGATGATGGGCTTGCCGAAATCGCCCCCGGCTACGCCGGTCGCCCGGAGCAGGGCCCGGGCACCGACCATGTTCCTGCCGTGGGTGACTGTACGTGACCTGAGGGCCGGCATAGTGCTTCTCCCGTCGCTAGCAAGTCCTCACATGTTACGGCCAACCGCCCGGCGACTGAGACGCCTTGTCCATGCATCGGACAGCGGCCGGCCCGGCCGCGCCACGGCGGAGCCGTGCAGGGCGTGCGAGAAGGGCGTTCAGCCTGCGGCGACGGGAGAAGCCGGCGGCTGGGGAGGGGCTCAGTCCTCGCCGTAGCGGGCGGGCAGCACCTGGGCGGCGATCTCGTAGATCCGGTTGATCTCGCCGTCGGTCAGCGCCCGCTCCCGCTTGGTGATCCACTTACGGGCCCGGTCACCCTGGTAGACGTCCACGCCGCGGATCGTCATGATCTTCCACGGCACCTGCGGCCCGTAGATGGCGAGGGACGGCACGACCGAGATCTCGCGGCCGAACGACTGGCTGATCAGCTCGCTCGCCCGCGACGCCTCCCACTTGGCCTCGGTGATGCGGGGCTTCTTGTCGAACGGCCCGTGGAAGAGCTTCTTGCCCATCTGCACGCGCACGGGCAGGCGCTTGTCCCACTTCTCGGAGTCGACCGCGTAGACGCCCGTCGGGCCCACCACGAGGTGGTCGATCTGGGCCTCGCTGTCGGGGATCGCCCTGGCGTGCAGCGTGCGGTAGCCGTTGCGTTCGAGCTTGCGCAACTGCGCCTCGGTGCGGCGCTCGGCCACGGACGTGCGCCGCCACGCGGGCACCGAGGAGTTGGAGCGCGCCCGGTAGACCGCCTCGGCGATCGCCGCGAGCACGCCCGCGGTCACACCGGCCCGCCAGTCGCCCACGAGGAAGCCCACGACGAGGCCGACGGCCACCGCCAGAAGCGCCCGGTTGCGCAGTCGCTGGACCCGCGGCTGCTGCATCAGGCTGCGCACGGACACGCGCTTGACCGGCGCGTATGTGGAGGTGGGCGCCGAAGGCTTCGCGGCGGCGGTCTGCTCGCTCTCTGGCTTGTCGCTCACCCAGATGGGTGACGAGTTGTGACCGTCTTCTCGCTGGATGTCGGAGTCCACGTAACTCACCGTAGCCCGGGGGTTCGATCGATTCCTAGTGTTGCCGCGTCCATAGTTTTATGGCCCAGCTCATCGTGTTCCACGCATGTTTTCCGGGTATGTCTTACGTTCTTCTCTAGAGAAGCCAAGGGGCCCGTCAAAGATCCTAGGCGTACCGATCAGGTGCCGCAGCCGCCGGACATCCCGCGGCGGGTCTGGCCGGACCCGCCGCAGCGGTCTACGGTCAGGGTGTGAACAGCGCGGCGGAGATTCTGCTCTATCTCATCGGAGCGTCCTTGGGCTTGTTCGTGCTGATCAGCCTGCTGGTCATGGTGCCGGGCCGGACGCAGCGGCGCCGTACGGGATCGTGGCCGGTGTGGATCGGCGGGCCGTCCAGGAGCGAGCGCGGGGTCAGCACGTCCGAGCTGGTGCTGGCCGACCGGGTGGCGCCCTGGACGGACGTTCCCCAGAACGACTGGGTGGCCGCCGCCGAGACGGCCGAGCCGGGCAGGCACGTCGGCGGCGCGTCCGCGGGGTGGTGAGGTGACGATGCGCGGACTGACCGCTCCCCAGGCCGACGACCTCAGGAAGGCCGTGCAGGCCGCCGAACGGCTGAGCGGCCTGCGGTTCGGGTTGTTCATCGGCGAGCCGGAGGGGTCGCGGCGGCACTTCGCCGAGCGCCTGCACGCCGCCCTGGGCGACGAGGCGGGCAACGCCGTGGTGATCTTCGTGGACCCCGTCGGGCGGGCGCTGGAGATCGTCACCGGCGACGTCGCGAGGCTGCGGCTGCCCGACAGCGCCTGCCGGCTGACGGCGATGTCGATGGCCACCTCGTTCAGCGTGGGCGACGTGGTGGGCGGCCTGTTGTACGGCATCGCCGCACTCGCGGAGCAGGCCGCGGCCCGCCGCTGACCCCGGGCAGGGATCAGTCGCGTTCGAGCAGGCCGACGATGTGCTCGCTCACCCCGTGCAGCAGGGTCGCCGGCTCGATCGGGGCGCCGGCGACGGCCGCGAACAGCGCGGGCAGCCCCGGCAGCGGGAACCCGTCGTCCTTCAGCGCCGCGGCCCCGACGGCGTTCTTGTCGAGCGCCGCCCGGCTGCGCTCCCACGCGTCGAGCACCTCCTCCGGCGACGGCACCCCGAACCCGTGCCCCACGGGCGCCGCATGGCGCAGCCGCACGAGCGGGGTCTCCGCGAAGGCCAGCGCCGTACGGGCGCGCACCTGGAGGTCGGCCCGCGGCTCCGGCTCGATCCAGTCCATGGCCGTGCACGGGTTGCGGCAGCCGGCGACGCACACGGCGAGCGCGCCGGCGACCTGGCTGTGCTGCCGGTCGAAGTACGCCCGCCAGCCTTCGGCCGGCTCGGACGACACCCGCAGCGTGCGGTTGGTCGCCGACTGCTCGGACTTGGTGTGGTCGCACTCCCGGTCGCCGATCACGCCGAACCGGCTGCCCGCCACGCTCAATCCCTCGGGCCAGCGCGCGGGGTCGCCCGCGTGGCCGAGCTGCGGCTCGAAGGCCAGCAGCGGCAGGTATTCGCTGGCGATGTGCACCGCGGCGATCATCGGGCTCAGCTCGCGCCGGTGCCACCGTACGGAGATCACTTCCAGCAGCAGTTCGTACGCGGGCCGCAGCGACTCCAGCGCCCCGCGCGGCTGCTCGCGCGGCGTCTGCGGCATGTGACAGGCTCGCGCGCGCCGCCGCAGGTCGGCGGGGACCACCCGGGCCTCGGCCGCGAAGTCCTCGGCGTCGAGCGACAGCAGCCGTTGACCGAACTCGCAGACCTCGGCGATGTCGGCGGCGGGTGCCAGCGCACCGAGGTCGGCGAACGCGTAACGACGGGCAAGGGCAACGAAAAGGTCACGAGTCGAGTCCACGCGAAGACCTTCTCATGTTCGGCGAGCCCTCAAGGACGGCGCCGGAGGCCGGTCACGGGCACGGAGCGCGGACACACTGGATCTCGCCAGGGGGCGGCGGACGGGAGATCGTGGGCTCCGACGTCGGCTCCTCGGGCTCGTCGGTCGTCGGCTCCTCGGTCGGCTCCGGCTGGGGCGTGGTCGGCGAGACGGTCGGTGTCTCCGTCGCGGTCTGGGTGGCGGTGACCGTCGCGGTGGGCGTGGGCACCGCCGACTTCGAGGCCGAGGGCTTGGGGCCGGGGGTGCGCTTGGCCGGCAGGACCGGCTGCTTCGTGGTGGCGGGCGGCGATGGCGAGGTCTCCGCGACCGTGGGGGTGGTGGCCGGCGGCTCCATCCGGCTCACCGGCGTGGGCGATGAGGGCCGCAGCCAGACGAACCCCGCCACCGCCGCGGACACCGCCACCGCGGCGGCGATGGTGAGCACCGCCCGCAACGTGCGGCGGCGGCGCGGGACGGGCAGTGTGGCGGGCGAGACCATCGCCCTTCGGGCGGCCTCGGCCATCGCCGCGACCGACGGCCAGCGCGCGTCGGGCGTCTTCTCCAGCGCCCGCTCCACCACCTGCCGCGGCCCCGCCGGAACGTCGGCGGGCAGGCGCGGGACGGGGGAGTTGAGGTGCTTGAAAATGATCTGTACGGGCGTGTCACCCTGGAACGGCAGGTGCCCGGTCAGGCATTCGTACGCCACCACGCCCAGGGCGTAGACGTCGACCGCGGGCGTCACGTCGCTGCTCGTGGCCATCTCAGGAGCGCAGTAGCCGGCCGAGCAGAGCATCGTGCCCGTGGCCGTCAGGTGCCCGGCCGACGCCGAATGGGCGATGCCGAAGTCGGTGAGCGCCACGCCGCCGTCGGTCCTGATCATGAGGTTGGCGGGCTTGACGTCGCGGTGGACGATGCCCTCCGCGTGGGCCGCCGCCAGCGCGTCGCCCACCTCGGCGACCAGCCGCATGGTGGCCTCCGGGCCGAGCGCGCCACGCCGCAGCACGTGGTCGAGCGACTCGCCCTCCACGTATTCCATGACCAGGAAGCTCACCTGGCGGCCGTCGACCTCGCTGACGCCGTAGTCGTAGACGTCGACCACGCCGGGATGCCGGAGCGTGGCCATGGCCCTGGCCTCGTTCTGGAAACGCTGGGTGAAGGACGGGTTCTCGGTGAGCGCCGGCATGAGCACCTTGACGGCCACCGTGCGGCCGAGAACCGTGTCGTCGGCACGCCACACCTCGCCCATGCCACCGCCGCCGAGGCGGCCGGTCAGCACGTAGCGATCGTTGAGCGTCGTCCCGGCGCCTAGCACGTACTTGAGGCTAACATCGCCGCTGCGCTGCCATGGCCAAGTCCGCCCAGCCCACGGGCCCTCGCCTGGAGGCGGGGCCCGCGGCGGGCGTCAGCCGGGCGCGTCAAGGCAGACCCGTCAGGCAGACCCGTCAGGCAGACGCTGCGTCCTTCTCCCTGTTGCGCAGGGCCCTGCTCACGCCGTCGGCGCCTTCGAGGATCAGGCGGCGCAGCGCCTGCGGCGGCTCCTCGTCGGCGAGGTAGTGCTCGGCGGCCTCGACCGTGGCCGGCTCGATGAGCAGCGAGGGGAAGCACCCCACGGCGAACGTGGACGCCTGGTCGAACGTCCACTCCTTGTAGATCCGCCCCACCTCGGCGAAGTATTTCTCGCGGTAGGGGGCCAGCAGCTCGGGATGGCGCGGGTCCTGGAAGCCGCCGATGGTCGTACGGGCGACGTGGTTGGCCAGCTCGCCGCCCACGATGCGGTCCCACGCGGCGGCCTTGGCCTCGGCGGTCGGGATCGCGGCCCGGCAGTGCGCGGCCGAGCGCTCACCCGTCGCCGTAGGGTCGAGCTCCAGCTCGGCGTCGATGTCCGACTCGGTCAGACGGCCGCAGGAGACCAGCGCGTGCACCAGCGACCAGCGCAGGTCGGCGTCGACGGTGAGGCCCTCGGGCACGGACGAACCGTCGAGGATGCCCTGCAGCAGGTCGAGGTCCTCGTCGGAGCAGGCCACGGGGGCGAAGGCCTGGAGGAAGGCGAGCTGGTGGTCGGAGCCCGGCTCGGCGGCGGCGAGCAGCTCGCGCAGCTTGCCCGCCAGCAGCGTCAGGCCCTCCTGCCGCCACGCCGGGTCGGCGTACTGCTGCACGGCCATGCGCGCCTGCCGCAGCACCGCCTGGAGCACGGTGATGTCGGCGACCGTCTCCGCGCCGGATACGACCAGCTTGACGTAGTCGCGCGTGGACATCTCGCCGTCGCGGGTCATGTCCCATGCCGCCGACCAGCACAGGGCCCGCGGCAGCGACTCGGTGAACGCCGCGATGCCGCCGTCGACCAGCGTCTTCAGCGAGCGCTCGTCGAGGCGGATCTTGGCGTAGGTCAGGTCGTCGTCGTTGATCAGTACGAGGTCGGGCTGCTCCTCGCCGACGAGCTGGGCCACGTTCGTCCGGGCGCCCACCACGTCGAGCTCCACCCGCTTGGTACGGGTCAGCTCGCCGCCGGCCAGGGAGTACAGGCCGATGGCGACCCGGTGGGAGCGCAGCGTCGGGTGCTCGGCCGGGGCCTCCTGCAGCACCTCGAAGCGGGTGAACCGGCCTCCTGACACCTCGAACGAGGGCCGCAGCGTGTTGACCCACGAGGTCTCCAGCCACTCCTTCGACCACGACGACAGGTCGCGGCCCGAGGTGCGCTCCAGCGCGGTGAGCAGGTCCTTCAGCTCGGTGTTGCCCCAGGCGTGCTCGGCGAAGTAGTCGCGTACGCCGGCCAGGAAGTTGTCCAGGCCCACGTAGGCGACGAGCTGCTTGAGCACCGAGGCGCCCTTGGCGTAGGTGATGCCGTCGAAGTTGACCTCGACCGCCTGCATGTCGGGGATGTCGGCGGCGATCGGGTGAGTGGAGGGGAGCTGGTCCTGGCGGTAGGCCCAGGCCTTCTCCACGTTGGCGAAGGTCGTCCACGCGCCCTTGCCCCACCGCGTGGCCTCGGCCTGGGCGAGCACGGACATGTAGGTGGCGAACGACTCGTTCAGCCACAGGTCGTCCCACCAGCGCATGGTGACGAGGTCGCCGAACCACATGTGCGCCATCTCGTGCAGGATCGTCTCTGCGCGGCGCTCGACGACCGCGTCGGTGACGCGGGAGCGGAAGACGTAGTCCTCCAGGAACGTCACGCAGGCGGCGTTCTCCATGGCGCCGGCGTTGAACTCGGGGACGAAGAGCTGGTCGTACTTCCCGAAGGGGTAGCGCACCGCGAACACCCGGTGGAAGAAGTCGAAGCCCTGCCGGGTGACCTCGAAGATGTTGTCGGCGTCGAGGTGCCCGGCCAGCGAGGCCCGGCAGTAGACGCCGAGCGGGATGCCGTCGTGCTCGGTGGTCACCTTGTGGTAGGGCCCGGCGACCAGCGCGGTGATGTAGGTGGAGATGGCCGGCGTGGGCGCGAACTGCCAGCGGCGGGCGGCCGGCACCGTGCCGTGCTTGCCGGCCTGCTCGGGCAGCTCCTCCACCTCGGTGGCGGTGGCGTTGGAGATGACCTCCCAGGCGGCCGGCGCCAGCACGGTGAGCTGGAAGGTGGCCTTGAGGTCGGGCTGGTCGAAGCAGGCGTACATGCGGTGGGCGTCGGCCGTCTCGAACTGGCTGTGCAGGTAGACGTTCTTGTCGACCGGGTCGACGAAGCGGTGCAGCCCTTCGCCGGTGCGCATGTAGGAGCAGTCGGCGTCCACGACGAGCTCGTTGTTCTCGGCGATGGAGGGCAGCGGGAAGCGCCCGGCGGCGGCGTCGTAGCCCGCCACGTCGAGTTCCTCGCCGTTGAGCACGACCCTGCGCACGCGGGCTCCGTGCAGATCGATGAAGGTGGACGCGCCCGGGCTGGTGCCGGCGAAGCGGACCTTCGTGACGCTTTCGAAGCGCTCGTCCCCCTCTGTCAGGTCGAGTGCGACCTCGTAAGACTCGACCTTGAGCAGCCGGGCGCGCTCGCGAGCCTCGTCTCGGGTCAGGTTGCCTGCCAAGTTGCGCTCCTTTTCACCACTTCGGAGAAGTTTGTCGGTATCCTGCCACGGCGGGAATAGGACCCGAACCACCTCAGGTTATGGCCCCACGTGACTGAAAAGATTCCCGTGGACCTGTGGTTCGACCCATCCTGCCCCTTCGCGTGGGTGACGTCACGGTGGCTGATCGAGGTGGCGAAGGTCCGCCCCATCGAGCCGCGCTGGCGCATGATGTCGCTTCACATCCTCAACGAGGACAAGGACGTCTCCGACGACTACCGCGAACGCGCCGCCAGGGCCATGGGGTCGGTCAGGGTGGTCGCGGCCGCCGCCGAGAAGCACGGCGAGCAGGCCGTCGGCGAGCTCTACACCACTCTCGGCACTCTGCTGCACAACGAGGGCAGGGGCAAGGAGCCAGAGCGGCTGCGCGAGACCGTCGAGACCGCGCTCGAACGGGCCGGCCTCGACACGAGCCTCGTCGAGGCCATGCACTCCGAGCAGTGGGACGCCACGATCCGCGCCTCCCACGACGAGGGCATCACGCTGGTCGGCCAGGAGGTCGGCACGCCCATCATCCGCGTCGGCGCCAACGCCTTCTTCGGGCCCGTGATCACCAGCATCCTCCGAGGTGAGGAGGCGGGCAGGCTCTGGGACGGCGTGCTCACGGTCACCGCGTACGAGGACTTCTTCGAGCTGAAGCGCACCCGCACCAAACGACCGCAATTCGACTGACACATCCGACTATGCCCGTTGCGCCATCGTACGCTGGCGGTTGAAGTCGGACGGCGGCGGTGGAGAAGGCTCATCCCCGGAGGGGGTGAGCCCTCGCACCGCCGCGTGAAGCGCTGTCAGGATGGTGCCATGCGTCAGCTCTATATCGGCGGCTCCTGGTCCTCGTCGCAGTCGGACGAGTCCATCGAGGTCGCGAACCCGGCCACGGAAGAGATCATCGACAACGTCCCCGCGGGCTCCCCCGGCGACGTCGAGTCGGCCGTGCGAGCGGCCAGGACGGCCTTCCCCCGATGGTCGGAGACCGCCGCCGCCGAGCGTGGGAAGCTGCTCGGCGACGCCGCCGAGCTGCTGAAACAGCGAGCTGACGAGATCGCCAAGACCATCGCCACCGACATGGGCGCGCCCCTCGGCTTCGCGCTCAAGGTGCAGACCCTCATGCCCGCGACCGTGCTGGCCTCCTACGCCAGGCTGGCCGAGAGCCATCCGCGCGAGTCGCGGGTCGGCAACTCGCTGGTGCTCAAGGAGCCGGTCGGGGTGGTGGCGGCGATCACGCCGTGGAACTACCCGCTGCACCAGATCATCTGCAAGGTGGGCCCCGCGCTGGCCGCCGGGTGCACCGTGGTGCTGAAGCCGAGCGAGGTGGCGCCGCTCGCGGCGTACGCGCTGGCGGAGGTCTTCGACGAGGTCGGCCTGCCCGCGGGCGTGTTCAACCTGGTGAGCGGGCGTGGGCCGGTGGTGGGGGAGGCGATGGCCGCCCACCCCGAGGTGGACATGGTGTCGTTCACCGGCTCGACCGTCGCCGGCAAGCGGGTGGCCTCGCTCGCGGCCGAGTCGGTCAAGCGGGTTGCGCTGGAGCTGGGCGGCAAATCGGCAAATATCATCCTTCCTGATGCCGACCTGGCCCGTGCCGTCAAGGTCGGTGTGGCCAACTGCTTCGTCAACGCCGGCCAGACCTGCTCGGCGTGGACCCGCATGATCGTCCACCGCGACCAGTACGACGACGCCGTGCGCCTGGCCGTGGAGGCCGCTCGCGGCTACACCGTCGGCGACCCCTTCGACGAGTCGACCAAGATCGGTCCGCTGGTGTCGGCGACCCAGCGCGAGCGCGTCGTCCGCTACATCAACACGGGCCAGGAGGAGGGTGCCCGGCTGGTCGCCGGTGGCACCGAGCAGCCGCACGAGCGCGGCTACTACGTCGAGCCCACCGTGTTCGCGGGTGTGGAGCCGGGCATGACGATCGAGCAGGAGGAGATCTTCGGCCCGGTGTTGTCGCTGATCCCGTACACGACCGAGGACATGGCCGTACAGATCGCCAACGACACGAAATACGGCCTGGCCGGAGCCGTCTGGTCGGGCACCGGGGAACACGCCCTGTCGGTCGCCCGCCGGCTCCGCACCGGCCAGGTGGCCGTCAACGGCGGCCGGTTCAACCCGATGGCCCCCTTCGGCGGCTACAAGCAGTCGGGCGTGGGCAGGGAGCTCGGCGAGCACGGACTGGAGGAGTTCCTGGAGGTCAAGGCGCTGCAGCTGTAGCCGGGGCACGGCGCGCCGGCGGGTCAGACGTACAGCCCGCCGGTGGCGTGCACGTTGTGGCCGGTGACCCAGTGGCCGTCGGGGCCCGCGAGGAAGGCGACCACGGCGGCGATGTCGCCGGGCCTGCCGAGGCGCCGCAGCGCGGTGTACTGCTCCGTCAGCTCCAGCGCCTCCGGCGGGTTGGCGCCGCGCAGCATGTCGGTGTCGGTCGCGCCGGACGAGACGACGTTCACGGTGATGCCCCGCACGCCCAGCTCGCGCGAGGCCACTTTGGCGAACTGCTCGACCGCCCCCTTGCTGCCGCAGTAGAGCATCAGGCCGGGAGCGGGCACCTGGGTGTTGAGCGTCGAGATCGTGATGATCCGCCCGCCGTCGCGCATGACCCCGCCCGCCCACTGCGTGGCCAGGAACACCGCCCGCGTGTTCACCGCGAAGACCCGCTCGTAGTCGTCGCCGGTGATGTCGCCCAGGGGCTTGGCCAGGCTCAGGGCGGCGTTGTTGACCAGGATGTCCAGCCCGGGCAGCCGCGCCTCCGCCTCGGCGAACAACCGCCGCAGATCGCCTTTGTCGCCCAGATCGGCTCGTACGGCGTGCGCACCCGTGCCCTCGGCCACCTGCCGCGCCGCCTCTTCCGAGTGCTCGTAGCAGAACACGACCTCGGCCCCGTCACGGGTCAGCCGCTCCACGACGGCCCTGCCGATGCCCCTCGAACCTCCGGTGACCAGTGCGCCCTTTCCGGAAAGTACACTCATGCGATCAACCTACGCCCTGAGCATGATCTCGCGGGCTTCGTTCCTGGGAAGGCGGTCGACGTACAGTTTGCCGTCCAGATGTTCGCTCTCGTGCTGGAAGCAGCGCGCCAGCGATCCGCGGGCCTTGACGCGCACGGGCCGCTGGAGCCGGTCGACGCCCTCGACGGTGACGCCCGAGGCCCGCGCGACGGGGGCGTAGATCGGCCGGCCCGTACCGCGCTCGGGCACCGACAGGCAGCCCTCCTCGTCGACGATCTCCTCGGGGTCGTCGACGGTCAGCCGCGGATTGATCACGTGGCCCTTGCGTCCGCTGATGTCGTAGACGAACAGCCGCCGTGACACGCCGATCTGCGGGCCCGCCAGGCCGACGCCGTTGACCGCGTACATCGCCTGGAACATCTCGTCGATCAGGCGGCGCAGGTCGCGGTCGAAGTCGGTGACGGGGTCGGCTGTCGTGCGCAGCACCGGATCGCCGATGATGCGGATCTCGCGCATGGGAATTCTGCTTTCGTAAGGACTGGTATGCGGAACGGGTCCTTACTCTAGCAAGCGGGCCTGATCGGCGAAGGCTGTGGAAGACTGGTCGGGTGCGTGTCTACATCGGTGCCGACCATGCCGGCTATGAGCTGAAGAACCACCTCGTGTCCTGGCTCAAGGACCACGGTCACGAGGTGACCGACTGCGGTCCCTTCGTCTACGACGCGGAGGACGACTATCCCGCGTTCGTCCTGCGCGCGGCCGAAGGCGTCGCGGGCGACCCCGGCAGCCTGGGGGTGGTCATCGGAGGCTCGGGCAACGGCGAGCAGATCGCCGCCAACAAGGTGCGCGGCATCCGCGCGGCGCTGGCCTGGAGCGAGGAGACGGCCTCGCTGGCCCGCGAGCACAACAACGCCAACGTCGTCAGCGTCGGCGCGCGCATGCACACCGTCGACGACGCGACCAGGTTCGTGGAGGTCTTCCTGACCACGTCGTTCTCCGGCAGCGAGCGCCACAGCAGGCGGATCGCGCAGCTCGACACCTACGAGACGATCGGCCAGCTGCCCTCCCTGCCCTGACCCTCAGCCCTTGCGCCTGGCGTCACGCCGTGGCATCTCATCACGCAGAGGCCGCCGGTCGGCGGCCTCCTGCTGCTCTTTCGACGGTCTCGACACGTCGCGGGCGCGCATGGCGACGGTCGCGGTGATCTGCAAACTCTGCAGTGCCATGTCCCCGACCCTACGTCAGAACGTCAGCCCCGCCCATGGCCTCGGGCTCCAGGACATGGCGATGGCCAGCGAACGCAGCGTGCCGGGGGAGTGCTCGCGCACCAGCCCCGCCGCCAGCTGCTCCATGAGGAGGCCCTCGCCGAGGTACGCCGAGCCGAGCGAGGCCACCGGAAGCGTCACGTCGGGCCGGTCGTCGACCGGGGCGCACTCCGCGCCCGCCGGGCCGGCGGTGAGCCGCCAGCGCCGGGCGTTCCACGGGCACACGTCGTCCTCGACCTCGATCACCGCGTCCACCGGCGCCGAGTAGGAGCGGGCGGCCAGAGCCGCGCCCACCTCGACCAGGCGCACCCACAACTCGTCGACGTGGCTCGCGCGCGCCTGCCTCGGGTCGGCCAGCAGCGCGAGCAGGGGGTCGTCCACCGGCCTCGCGCCCGCCTGCACCCGGGAGACGAGATCGCGGTCGAGCACGCTGCGCCACAGCAGCGCGTACGCCGCCGGGTCGGCCGCCTCCAGTTCCTGCAGCCTCAGCTCCCCGTCGGGAATGCCGTCGGCGTCCCACGACGACTTGATCCGGAACAGGGCGTAACCGCGTACGCCGCCGTCGTCCTCGGCCAGCACCGAGCGCAGCGGGCCCGCGCCGTCCTGGTCGGCCTCCTCGTCGGCCAGCACGCCGTCCCAGAACCGCGCGTTGCGCTCGTAACGTCCGGGACGCCGGGCCACGACGGAGGCGAACACCTTCTCCAGGTCGGCGCGTACGTCGGCGGGCGCGGCGACCCTGAGCCTGAGCGACGGGTCGGAAGGAGCGTTCGCGACGAACTCCGTGCCACCGGGCTTCCTGAACCGGAACGACAGTGCGTTCGACGCCCTGCCGTAGCCGTACCTGCCGTAGATGGGAGCCTCGGAGGCGTAGAGAGCGGCGACGCTCTCCCCACGCTCCCGGATGTCGGAGAGCTGCCTGCGCATCAGCGACGACAACACGCCGCGCCGGCGATGGGAGGGCAGCACGCTGACGGCCGTCACGCCCGCGACGGGAAGCCGGCCGCCGGGGACCGTCATGGTGAGGCTGTAGATGGACGTGACGCCCGCGATGAGGTCTCCGTCGAAGACCGCGAGCGTCCGGTCGAACTCCGTCTCGGCCTTGAAACGCTCGTTCTGCACGGAGTTCGGCCGCCAGCCGAACCCCTCTTCGAGCACCAGCGCGAACGCCGGCCACTGGGACTCGTCAATCGGGCGGATCGGATACGTCATCTGTCCACGGTAGGAGCGGGCAAAGGGGGAGGGCCACCGAATATACGTGCTTAATGATCAAGGCCTTGGTCAAGTGGGCTGCCCAAACACGGGTCAGACCGATACAGTCAGGCCCATCATGAGTACCCGACCGGCGCCGCTGATCCCGCCACGGGTCCGTGCCGTCCTGGTGCGGGTGCCGGGTCTGGTGGCCGCCGTCCGCTTCGTCAGGCGCGGGCCGCTGGCACGTGACCGCAACCTGCTCATCACGCTGACCGTGCTCGCGCTCGTCATCGGGTTCCTCGCGGTCAGGGTCTCGACCGAGTGGTTCTCGCCCTCCCTGCTCATTCTCGTCACCCTGGTCGGCGGGCTTCAGCTGCGTCTGCGCAGCCTGGTCAAGCTCCTGGTCGGCGTCGGCGTCGCGCTGGGCTACATCGCGTTCGGGCTGGGCCCCGACCGGATCGGCGTCGGGCTGACCGTGACGATCGTGTTCACCACGGTGCTCGCCGTGCTCATGGCCCGCACCAGGGGCAAGCTCGGCGTGCAGGGGTTGCGCGGCGACGCCATGCTGCTGGAGCTGCGCGACCGCCTCAAGAGCCAGGGCGAGCTTCCCGCGCTGCCCAAGGACTGGGGCGGCAAGGTGGTGCTCAAGCAGGCCGGCGGGTCGTCGTTCGGCGGCGACTTCCTGGTCTCCATGCGCGACGGCAACTCCGTCGAGATCGCCCTGGTCGACGTGTCCGGCAAGGGCGTCGACGCGGGCACCAGGGCGCTGCTGCTGTCCGGCACGTTCGGCGGGCTGCTCGGCTCGGTCGACGACTTCCTGCCCGCGTGCAACACCTACCTCCACCGCCAGCGCGGCGACGAGGGGTTCGTGACCGCGGTGCACGTGCGGCTCGACCTCGACACGGGCGACTACACGATCACCTCGGCCGGGCATCCGCCGGTGGTGAAGTTCGACGCGGGCACGGGCAACTGGCAGGTGGCCTCGGCCAAGGGCGTGGTGCTCGGCGTGGTGCCCGACCTGCACTGCGAGCCCGACAGCGGCACCCTGCGCAAGGGCGACGCGCTGCTGCTGTTCACCGACGGCCTCATCGAGCAGCCGGGGCGCGACATCGACGCCGGGCTCGACCGGCTGCTGGGCGAGGCGGAGCGGCTGCTGCCCTCCGGTTTCCGCGACGGCGCGCGGCCGCTGGTCAACGCCATGGCCTCCGGGCACAACGACGACTGCGCATTGGTGCTGATCTGGCGCCCCTGATGACAAACCACACGGTTCAGGTCGTGTTGGGGGTCACTGGCAGCCGGCTCGACGCTGCTGAGATCCTCTAGACGGTCGGGCCCCGGCGGAGCGGCGCGGCTCCACCGGGTCCCGTCACAACCAGCCCTGGTCGCTCGCGATGCGCACCGCGTCGAGCCGGTTGCGCGCCCCTGTCTTGCACATGATGCGCGACAGATGGTTGCGTACGGTGCCCACGGAGAGGAAGAGCTGGTCGGCGATCTCGGTCGAGCGCGCGCCGCCCGCCGCGACGCGCAGCACGTCGAGCTCCCGCCTCGTGAGCGGGTTCGTCGCGCACTGGAGCGCGGCCGCGGCCAGCTCCGACTCGATGGCCCGGCGGCCAGCCGCGACCAGGCGCACTCCTTCGGCCAGCCGCTCCGGCGGCACGCACAGGCTCATGAACCCGAGCGCGCGCTCGGCCAGCGCGCTGCGCACCTGCCCGGGATGGGGATCGGCCGACAACATCAGCACCTTGCACCCCGGCGCCCGCGCGGAGAGCCCGGCCAGCACGGAGCTCCCCGGCAGCCCGGCATCGACGACGGCCACGTCGGGATCGCTCTCGACGGCCGCCCGCACCGCTTCTTCGGCGCATCCGGCCTGCGCCACGACCCGCAGATCGGGTTCGGCTGCGAGAATGGCCAGCAGGCCACGGCGCACCAACGGCAGGTGCTCTGCGATCAGTATGCGGATCAAGGACTCCCCCTCCATCGTCTCTTAGGGTGATCGTTTGATCGCTCACTGTCAATCCATTCCAAAAGGCGGGCAAGCCGTACCGTGCGGCGGATTCGACTACCCTTGGGTTGGCGGTTTTTCGCCCGTCCTGCCGTCTGCCGTGGAGCGCGACTCGATGAACTGGCTATATCTCGTGGGGATCATCCTCTTTCTCCTCGGGCTGATGTTCTCCATCGCGCTGCACGAACTCGGCCACCTCGTGCCCGCCAAGATCTTCGGCGTGCGCGTGACCCAATACATGGTGGGTTTCGGCTCGACGGCCTGGTCCCGCAGGAAGGGCGAGACCGAATACGGCGTCAAGTGGATCCCGCTCGGCGGCTACATCCGCATGATCGGCATGCTGCCGCCGCGCCCCGGTGACGACCCCACCAAGGCCAGGAGCACCGCGACGGGCCCGTTCCAGGGGCTCATCGAGTCCGCCCGCGACGCCGCGCTGGAAGAGGTGCGGCCCGGCGACGAAGAGCGCGTCTTCTACCGCAAGAAGTGGTGGCAGAAGGTCATCATCATGTCCGGCGGCCCGGCGATGAACTTCGTGCTGGCGTTCGTCTTCTTCAGCATCCTGCTGGTCGGCATCGGCCTGCCGACGTGGGCCCCGATCGTCTCGCCCGAGACCAACACGTGCGTGATCCCCGCCTCGGAGCAGCGCACCACGTGCAAGCCCACCGACCGACCGACCCCCGCCGCCCAGGCGGGCCTCAAGCCCGGTGACCGCCTGGTCTCGCTCGACGGCAAGAAGATCGGCGACTGGACCGCCGCCACCCACCTGATCCGCTCCCACGGTGCCGGCCCCGCGCAGCTCGGCATCGTCCGCGACGGCAAGGCGATGACACTCGACGTCACGCTCATCGCCCAGGACCGGCCCAACCTCGAGGACCCGGAGAAGATCGACAGGAACGTCGGCTTCCTCGGCGTGCTGCCCACCGAGGTCATGCAGCAGCAGAACCTCGGCCAGGTGATCGGCTACATGGGCGAGCTGACGGGCCGGGTCGCGAGCTCGCTGCTCAACCTGCCGGAGAAGATGGTCGGCGTCTGGCACGCCGCCTTCTCCGGCGAGGAACGCGACCCCGAGGGCCCTGTCGGCGTCGTCGGCGCGGGCCGCATGGGCGGCGAGATCCTCGCCTCCGACCTGTCCAACGAGAAGAAGATCGCCATCTTCGTCAACCTGCTGGCCGGGTTCAACCTCGCGATCGGCATGTTCAACCTCATCCCGCTGCTGCCGCTCGACGGCGGGCACATCGCGGGCGGCCTGTGGGAGGGGCTCAAGCGGGCGTACGCCAAGGTCATGCGGCGGCCGGAGCCCGGCTACGTGGACATCGCGAAGGTGCTGCCGCTGACCTACGCCATCGCGATCGTCATGATGATCATGGCGGGCCTGCTCATCTACGCCGACCTGGTCAACCCGCTGCGGCTCACGGGCTGACGGGCTTCAAGGGCTGAAGGGCTGACGGGCGGGGGGCGGCTCAGCCCCGGGTGAACGGCAGGGCGGAGCCGAAGGCCGCGCCGAGCACCAGCCAGGCGATGACGACGGCGAGCCAGAACACGGCTCGCCGGCTCGGCGGAGGGCCATCGCGCAGCAGCGAGATGCCCAAAGGAACCAGCGCGACGCAGAGTCCGCCCGCGGCGATGACGGACTGCGGGATCTGGGTGCCTTTCAGCGTCCCGAGCGCGAGCGCCGACATCAGGCCGAGCGCCACCGAACGGCCCAGGCCCAGCGCGCCGGAGCGGTAGGCGCCGACGGCCAGCACGATCCAGCCGGCGAAGGCCGCCCCCGACAACGTCCGGAACGGATGTACTTGCGTGTCCCGCCACGCCGCGTAGTAATGCTCGATCCCGCCGATCATCGCGGGCAGGCCCAGGCCGTCGGTCAGGTGGAAGGCCAGGTGGTCGGTGCCGTACTGGAAGGTCCGGGTGAACAGCCCGGCGATCACCAGGCATCCGCCCCACAGCCCCCACAGCGGCCTGGTGGCGGCGATCCTGTGCGCCAGCGTCATGACCGCCGGGCACAGCAGGATGACGCCGCAGGCGAAGCAGGCATAGGCGGCGGTGACGAGCCCTGGTTGCCGGGTGTAGGCGGCGAGCTGGTCAGGGAAGAAGAAGTGGAACCGGGAGCGCAGCAGAATTCCGGTCATGAGCAGGGCGGGCCCGGCGATCAGCGCGACGGCGCTCACCCATCGTCCGGGGAACGGCGGTTGCCGGCCCAGGTTGGCCGCGGCGTTGGCGGCCCGCCGTTCCCTCTGCGCCCGCCGCCATCGCGTGATCCGCCGGCGAAGCTCGTTCCTCATGCGTTCCTGCCCGTCGTGTCGGTGTCGGCGCGGCCCGGAATGCCGGGCGCATCAGCATGGTGGCGGGCGGTGCGGTGGGTACGCGTCGGGCTCAGGTCACATCTTGCGGCGGCGAGCAGGAGGCGGGTACGACCCAGGACAGACGCGGTTGTCCTACCGTGGTCAGATGCCGGGCGACCAGGCGAGACGATAACGTCACGGCATGAAGCAGGCTCGGCGGCTGCGCCGTAAGGGCGTCGCCGACGCGGCGGCGGCGGTCATGGTGGCGCTGCTCGTCGGCTACACCCTCGTCGATCCGCCGGGGCCGTCGCCGTCATGGCCCGCCTGGACGCTCTGGCCGTTCGCGGCGGTCGTGAGCCTTCCCGTCGCGCTCCGCCGGCGCCTGCCGTGGACCATGCTCGCCGCCGGGTGCGCCGCGGGCGCGCTGACGACCGTGGCCGGCGCCGCCGCGGCGGGCGCGCTCTGGGTGACGTTCCTGCCGACCGTGCTCGTGCTGTACGTCGTGGCCTCCACCGCCTCGCCCGCGTGGTCGGTCACGGGGTGGGCGGCCTGCCTGTCCGCCGCGGTGATCGCGGTCCTGATCTTCTACGCCCAGGTGCTGCCCGGCCTCTCGCCGGTGGCCACGCCGAGCGAGCTGCCCCCTCACTGGCCGGTCGAGATCGGCGCGATCGGGGTGCTGCTGACGGCCGCCTGGGCGCTCGGGACGGCCGTGCGCTGGAAGCGCGACACGACCGCTCGGCTCGTCCGCCACCTCGCCGAGGCCGCGGTGGGGGAGGAGCGCAGGCGCATCGCCAGGGAACTGCACGACATCATCGGCCACAGCATGAGCGTGATCGCCGTCAAGGCCACCGTCGCCAACCACGTCGCCGACGCCCGCCCGCAGGAGGTGCGCGCCGCGCTGTCCGTCATCGAACAGACCAGCCGGAGCACGCTCACCGAGATCCACCGGGTGCTCGACCTGCTGCGCTCCGAGGGCGACCCCCAGCAGGCGCACGTGCCCGGCATGGCCGACCTGCCCGAGCTGGCCGCGCAGGCCCGCGCGGCGGGGGTCGAGGTCGACCTGACCGTCCGCGGGGAGGCCGCGCCGCCTCCCGCGGTCGCGGTGTCGCTCTACCGGATCGTGCAGCAGGCCCTGACCAACGTCGTCACCCACGCGGGGCCCACGCGCTGCTCGGTCACCGTCGACGTCGACGGGCGGGAAGCCGTGGTCGAGGTCGTCGACGACGGCCCACGCAACGGGTTCCGCAGGCCACCCCGGCCCGGTCACGGCGGCCACGGCCTGGTGGGGATGCGGGAACGCGCGAAGACATACGGAGGCACGTTCAGCGCGGGAGCACGCCCTGAAGGCGGGTTCCGCGTGGCGGTCCGCCTGCCCTACGACCTGGACGGCCGGCCGGCATGAGCGCCGACGCCCCTACGCCGATCAGGGTGCTGCTCGCCGAGGACCAGGTCCTGGTGCGCGACAGCTTCAAGGTGCTCATCGACACCACACCGGGGCTGACCACCGTGGGCGAGGCGGGCAGCGGCGGCGAAGCCGTCCTGCTGGCCCGCCGGCACCGCCCGGACGTCGTCCTCATGGACATCCGCATGCCGGGCATGGACGGCATCGAGGCGACCAGGCGCATCTGCGCCGACCCGGCCGGCAGCGGCACGCGCGTGCTGATCCTCACCACGTTCGACCAGGACGACTACGTCCACGCGTCGCTGCGCGCGGGAGCGAGCGGTTTCCTGCTCAAGCACGCCACGGCGACCGAGCTGCTGGCCGCCATCCGGGTCGTCGCCGCCGGCGAGGCGCTGCTGGCGCCGACCGTGACCCGCCGGCTCATCGCCGACTTCCTGCGACGTGCCCACCCCGCCCCGGCCACGCGGGACCTCGGGCACATCACCCAACGCGAGCGCGAGGTGCTCACCCTGGTCGGCAGGGGCATGTCCAACGCCGAGATCGCCGGGCAGCTGCATCTGACCGTCGGCACGGTCAAGACCCACATCGGCAGGCTCCTGGCGAAACTGCAGGCCCGCGACCGGGCCCAGCTCGTCATCGCCGCCTACGACGGCGGGCTCGTCGACCCGCGGCCACGATGACACAGAGCCCGTTCGTGGCGGAGAGTCTTCTCAGAGCGTGTGTACGGCAGCCGTCAAGATCGATCTCGGCTGAGCGGCTGAGCCACGAGCGGCTGTCGTTGACCTTCCCCTTGGGGCAAGCGGCAGCATCGTCGGCACCGGCCGCGGTGGCCGGGATGAGGAGGAGTGGTGCTGCTGACGATCGGGGCGTTCGCCCGGGCCGTACGGCTGTCACCGAAGGCGCTGCGGCTGTATGACCAGCTCGGGTTGCTGCGGCCGGCAGCGGTGGACGGTGAGTCCGGCTACCGCTTCTACGATCCGGCGCAGCTGGAGCGGGCACGATTGATCGCCTCGTTGCGGCGGCTGGGCATGCCGTTGGCGCGTATTCGGCAAGTGTGCGACCTGCCGGGACCCGCGGCGGCCGAAGAGATCGCCGCCTACTGGCAGCAGGTGCTGACCGAGACCGCCGCCCGCGGCGAGCTGGCCACTTTCCTCGTCGACTATCTGTCGGGGAGAGGAAGCACAGTGGAAGAGACCCTGCTCGGGATCCGTTACGCCGCCTGCTCGGAGTCCGGACCGGTGCGTACGAGTAACGAGGACACCGCCTACGCCGGACCCGGGATGCTGGCGGTGGCGGACGGGGATCGCTGCTCGGGCGGCGGAGACCTGGCCAGTGCGGCGGCCATCGATGCGTTCAAACCGTTGCAGACCCTGGCCGTGCCGGCCGAGGACCTGCTCGGCGCGCTCGCCGACGCGGTCGGCGAAGCCGAGCGGGCCATCGGGGAAATCGCCGCGTCGACGGAGTCGGGTGAGGTGGCCACCACGCTCACGGCGTTGCTGTGGTCGGGATCACAGCTGGCGCTGGTGCACATCGGTGATACCCGGGCCTACCTGGTACGCGACGGTGAGCTGCACAGGATCACCCACGATCACACCTACGTGCAGGCGCTGGTCGACGAGGGCCGGCTGGCCTCGGAGGAAGCGGCCTCGCATCCGCAACGCTCGCTGCTCACACGAGCGCTGACCGGCACGCGCGGAGCCCAGCCGGAACTGTCGCTGCACAGGGCCGTGGCCGGTGATCGGTATCTGCTGTGTTCCGATGGGCTGTCCACCGTCGTTCCGGACGAGCAGGTACGCGAGGTTCTGACCGGGGCGGCCGGCCCTCAGCAGGCGCTGGACGGCCTGATCGCGCTGGCGTACGCCGCCGGCGCGCCCGACAACATCGCCGGCGTCGTCGCCGACGTGGTGAATCTCCAGACACCGGCCGCACCCGAAGCCGGGGGCAACGGGCGGTGAGCACGGCACGATCATTCGGCGTCCACACGATGGATCGCCGTCCCCTGGCCATCGCGGCCTACCGGCGGCTGTGGGTGGCATCGGCTGTCTGCGCGGTGGGCGGTTCGTTCAGCGTGATCGCGGTACCGGCCCAACTGTTCACGGTGACCGGCTCTTCGGCGGCCGTGGGCGTAGCGGGCGCGGTGTCGTTCGTGGCGCTGGTCGGGGCGGCGCTTTGGGTCGGGGCCCTCGCCGACGTCGTGGACCGGCGAAAGGTGTTGCTCGCGGCGCACAGCGGTCTGGCGTTGACGTACGCAGCCTTGTGGATCCACGCCGCACTGGGCGGACGCTCCGTTGCCATCCTGATGACGCTGGTCGCCTGCCAAGGGCTGGCCTTTGCGGCGATCATGACCACGATGGGTGCCACGGTGCCCCGCCTTGTCCCGATCGAGCTGCTGCCGGCGGCCAACGGCCTCAGCTCCTTGACCCGTTACGCCGGGTCGATCCTGGGCCCTGTCCTGGCAGGTGTGTTGATACCGCTCGTCGGGCTCGACACGCTGTACCTGTTCGACGCCGTCGCGCTGCTGGCCATCGTGTGGGCCGTCGTCAAGCTGCCACCGCTGCCACCGCACCCGGGCAGTCCATCGGCCGATCCGGATGCCCGCAGCCGCGGGCGCCGGCCCGTGATCGGCCAAGTGCTGGCCAGTTTCCGGTACTTGGCGGCCAGCCGGCTGCTGGTGGCCGTACTGGCGGTGGACCTCGCGGCGATGGTCTTCGGGATGCCGACAGCCCTGTTCCCGGAGCTCGCCCAGCACAGCTACGGCGGACCCGCGGCAGGTGGCCTGGAACTCGGCCTGCTGTACGCCGCCTATCCAGCAGGAGTCGTCACGGCGGCCTTGTGGTCCGGCACGTTCACCCGCGCCCGGCGTCACGGTGCGCTCATGGCGGCGGCCGCGGCGGCGTGGGGGATCACCGTGGTGGCGTTCGGATCGGCTGCGCATCTGTGGATCGCGCTGACGGCGCTCGTCCTCGGCGGTGCGGTCAACTTCGTGCTGAGCACGTTTCGCAATGCCATCACCCAAGCACACACCCACGACGCCATACGCGGCAGGATCCAGGGCTTGCTCACCGTCGTCCTCTTCGGAGGCCCGCACATCGCGAACCTGCTGCACGGGGCCGCCGCATCGATTCTCGATCCGCGGATGGTGATCTGCGCCGGCGGGCTGCTCACGACCGTGACCGTGGCGGGGATCGCCTGGGCGACGCCAGAACTGCGGAACTACGCGCCTCAACAGATGCCGTCTCCCGGGTAGGAGGCGGATCTGCGTGTCGGCACAGTGTCAGGTCCGGTTACGCGCCTGGCCCGCAGCGTTGCCATAGCGGGCTGGTCGACCGCCGCAGATCGTCGCCCACCGACCGACGGTTCCCGGCGCAAGCCCGAGCAGCCGGCTTCTTGCTACGACGGCGCAGGCGAAGCAGCGGGAGCACAGGGTTCTCCCTTGTCAGTTCATGGAGATGTGCACGTGGTCGTAGTGGTTCTCCGTGATGCTGCCACGGTCGGACATCGTGCTCCAGCCCGATCCGTGGTTGATGCGCTGCTTCCAGATGACGTACTTGACGCCCAGCTTGCTCTTGTTCTTGATGGCCCATTCCGCGATGCGGTCGCCCAGGGCGGCGTTGGCGGCGGAGGGCATCGAGCCGCCCGTGCTCATCATGAAGTCGCAGGCCCGGCCCAGCGGGTGTTCGCCGCTTGAGCCGCCGCGGAAGCAGCCGACGGTGAAGGGCAGCGCGAAGTTCTTGCCGATCTGCTCCTTCATCAACCGCGTGCGCGGGGTGATGTTGTCGGAGCCGGACGGCAGTTCGGGCGCCCAGCCGCCGTCCGACCTGCGGTTCGTGCCGAACGGCACCAGGTCCTGCAGCTTCTTCTCGATGTCGTCGATGACGTCCTCGGCCTTCTCGCGCCGGCCGGCCACCTCGGCGGCGTCCTTGCGGATCTTGCCGGCGAGCTCGGCGGCCTCCAGGGCGGCCTTCTTCTTCTGGTCGCGTGCCTTGGCCACGCCCTGCACGAACGCCTGCTGCTCGGCGGTGACCTGGTTGAGCACGGCCGCGCCGCCGCTGTTCTCGGGCAGCATGAACGCGGGAACGCCGGAGTTGCCATTCTGGTAGCGCAGCCGGGCGATCTCGGCGACCCGCTTCTCGGCCGTCGTGAGCGCCTCCTCGGCGGTGGCCAGCCGGGCCTTGGCCGCCTTGGCCGACTTCTGTGCCTTGGCCAGCTCGACCCGCTTGAGGTTGTACGCCTCGATCAGCTTGTCGACCTTGTTGTTGAGCTGCTTGAGCTGGGCCCGTAGCTCCGACTCCTTGGGCTTGGCCGTTGCGGACGCCGGGGCCGCCGAGACGGCGACGGCGGCGGCGGCGATGAGACCGATGGCAAGACTCGCGGGGGACGAAGCCGCCACGTAGGTGTTCCTCTCCCTCTGCCGGCCGGGTTAGCTGACGGGTTCGGGTAAGGGAGCTGCGTTTCCCTACCACCGAAGTGGATTCACCCCAGGTGCGATGGGTCCCCGGCTCCTGGGCAACTCGCCCAGGATTAGGCGGTGCAACGGCTGTTACGGCCGGTGCATAACGGGATATTAGTGGTAGATCACGAGTCATGCGACCTTAAGTAGAAATCTATTCTTGATCGATCCGTGACCGGAGCATACAGGCCGCCTCCTCCGGCATCACGTCGTTGACGAACGCGCCCATCGCGGACTCCGAGCCCGCCAGATACTTGAGCTTGTTCGGCGCCCGCCGGATGCTGAAAAGCTCCAGATGCAGGTACGCGAGCTCGCGGTCCCGCCGCACCGGAGCCTGGTGCCAGGCCGAGATGTACGGCATCACGCCGCCGAACAACCCGTCGAAGGCCCGCAGCACCGAGGTGTAGAGCGGGGCGAACGCCGCACGTTCCTCCTCCGTGAGCGCCGCCAGGTCGGGCACCTGCCGGTGCGGATAGACGTGCACCTCGAACGGCCAGCGCGCGGCCGCCGGCACGAACGCCGTCCACAGCTCGTTACCGGCCACCACCCGCGTCCCGGCGGCCCGCTCGGCGGCCAGCACGTCGGCGAACAGGTTGCCCGGGCCCTGATGGCGGGCCGCCGCACCGAGCTGGAGCTTCGTCCTGGGCGTGACGTACGGGTAGGCGTAGATCTGGCCGTGCGGGTGCGCCAGCGTGATACCGATCTCCTCACCCCGGTTCTCGAAGCAGAACACCTGCTCCACGCCCTCGATCGCGGACAACTCGGCCGTACGGTCGGCCCAGGCCTCCATGACGAGCCGTACCTGTGCGTCGGAGAGCTTGGAGAAGGAGGACGAGTGGTCGGAGGTGAAGCACACCACCTCGCAGCGCCCCACCCCCGGACGAACCTCGCTCAACCCGCCAACATCGTCATAAGTCCCGAAATTTGTGGAGAAGGATGGGAAGCGGTTCTCGAACACCACCACGTCATAGTCGTAGGCCGGGATCTCCGTCGACCGCGCGTCCGACGACGGGCACAACGGGCACTCGGCGGACGTGCCCGTCGGCAGGAACGTCCGCGTCTGCCGGTGCCCGGCCATCGCGATCCACTCCTCGGTCAGCGGGTCGTAGCGCAGCTCGGAGGCCACCGGCCGGGGCTCCAGCGGCCGACGGTCGATCGCGCTGCGATCGGCGTCGTCGCGCTGGTCGAAGTAGACCAGCTCCCGGCCGTCGGCCAGGTGGGTGATGGTGCGCTTCAATGCGTGCCCTCCGCGATGATCAGTTCTCCGGCCCGCTCGGCCAGCTGGGTACGGGCGTCCTCGGGCAACCCCGCGTCGGTGATGACCACGTCCGCCTCGCTCAGTTCGGCGATGGTGCTGATGCCCACGGTGTTCCACTTGGTGTGGTCGGCCGGGACGACCAGCCGGTGCGCGGCCGCCACGAGCTCCCTGTCGGTCTCCGACTCCAGCAGGTTCGGCGTGGTGAACCCGGCCCGCACGCTCATCCCGTGCACGCCGAGGAAGAGCGTGTCCACGTGCAGGCGGCGGATCGCGGCCACGGCAACCGGGCCGACCAGCGCGTCGGACGGCGTACGTACGCCTCCCGTCAGCACGACGGTGCGGTCGGCGCGCGGGTTGCGGTGGAAGACCTCGGCGACGGGGATCGAGTTGGTGATCACGGTCAGCTCGGGGACGCCGATGAGGTGGTGGGCCAGCGCCCAGATCGTGGTGCCCGCCGACAGCGCCACGGCGGTGCCGGGGCGGACCAGCCTGGCCGCGTGCCGCGCGATGGCCTCCTTCTCCTGCTGCTGACGGGCGGACTTCGCGGTGAAGCCCGGCTCCTCGGTCGATCCAGGACCGAGGGCGGTCGCCCCGCCGTGTACCTTCTCCAGCAGGCCGCGTTCGGCCAGCACCTCAAGGTCACGGCGGATGGTCATGTCGGAGACGCCCAGTTCGCGTACGAGGTCGGCGACCCGGACACCGCCGTTGCTGCGCACACGTTCGAGGATCGTCTGCTGACGCTGCTGTGCGAGCACGCCCGCTCCTTCCAACAGATTCCACCAAATTATGACACGGCGCTGTTGGGGAATGTTAGGTCGCTACGGATCGCTTGCGCCGTTCCATGGGGGAGAGAGACGTTGAAAGGACATCGATCACCTGGGAGGCGTACTGATGGCCAGGCGAGCACGCAAAGGCCGGGCACGCAAGAAGAAGAAGGCCAACCACGGCAAGCGCCCGACCGCACGCTGACGTGGTGGCCGCCCGCCGGCGGCCACCACCAGCACCCATCCCGCCCACCGGCCCGGCCTCAGAGAAGGAGCGCGGGACGGTCGGGGTGATCGGCCCTGATCACGACGTCGGCCGCCTCCTGCGGCCGCACCTCGCGCTCGTACCGCTCGTATGCGGGCAGCCGCCACCGCTCCTCCACAGGCGTACGGCGCTCCAGCGCCGCCGCCGACAACCACACATGCACGGTCAGCTCGAACGCCAGCCCCTGCCCCAGCAGCAGCGTTCCGTCGACGACGACCACCCCGCCCGGCGGCAGCTCCTCGTACGGCAGCCGGTACGCCCGGTCGATCCGGCTGTCCCACAGAGCCGGCAGCACCCGCCCGGAGCCGTGCTCGTTCAAGGGGTCCAGCACCTCTCGGCGCAGCGCCTTGACGTCGAGCCAGTCCTCGTAGAAGGCGTCGGGATCGTCCCTGCCGTGCTCCAGCCGCAGCGACGCGGGCCGCAGGAAGTCGCCGGCGCGAACCCGCAGCACGGGCCGCCCGAGCAGCCTGAGCGGCGCCACGAGGTCGTCGGCCAGCGTCTCCGGCCGCCCCGCGGGCGCTCCGTCGACGGCCACCCGCACCCACCGCTCGCGCGGCCACCGGTCGACCTGCTCGGCCAGCTCGCCGACGAGAACGGAGATCGGTCGCGCACGCATCTGCACCAGCTTACGAGCGTCCACCGCCCGCCCGATTCGCCCGCGTACGGAGGCGGAGAGAGGCGTGCGCCCCTAGAATCCGCCCATGGACTGGCAGGCGTGGCACGACGAGTACGACGACCCCGGTTCGCGACTCGCGCAACGACTGCGGGTCGTGCAGCAGCGCATCCGGCTGGCACTCGACGCCTGCCCGGCCGGCCCGCTGCGGCTCGTGAGCCTCTGCGCCGGCCAGGGCCGTGACGTGCTGGAGGCGCTCGACGGCCATCCCCGCCGCGGCGACGTACTGGCCCGTCTCGTGGAACTCGACCCGGGCAACAGCGCGAGAGCCGAGGAGACGGCCGGCGCGGCCGGGCTGGAACAGGTGGAGGTGGTCACGGCCGACGCCGCGCTCACCGACCACTACCAGGGCATGGTCCCCGCCGACATCGTGGTCGCCTGCGGCGTCTTCGGCAACATCACGGACGAGGACGTCGAACGTACGATCGCCACGTTCGCCCAGCTGTGCCGCTCGGGAGGCACGGTCATCTGGACGCGGCACCGCAGGCCCCCCGACCTGGTGCCACAGATCTGCCGATGGTTCGAGGACCGCGGCTACCACCGCGAATGGCTGTCGGAACCGGGCGCCCACTACGGCGGCGTCGGCGTCCACCGCTTCACCGGCTCCCCGCAGCCCCTGGCCGCCGGGAGGCGCATGTTCACCTTCGCCCGGCACGACGAGGGCCAGGCCCCCGTAGGGTGACCTGGCCCCTTGCTCATGAGAGCGGACGACGGGAATCGAACCCGCGTAGCTAGTTTGGAAGACTAGGGCTCTACCATTGAGCTACGTCCGCGCGAACCGGTCGAAGTCTGGTCTAGACTTCATCCGGTCGTCAGGGCGTAAGCGTACCGGAGTCGCGGACCGCATGCGCACTCGGCGAGACGGGGCGTGGCGCAGCTTGGCAGCGCGCTTGCTTTGGGAGCAAGAAGTCGCAGGTTCAAATCCTGTCGCCCCGACCAGCCGGAAGGCCCCTTCCACGTTCGGAAGGGGCCTTCCGCATGTCCGTCTGCTTGCGGGCCGCACACGTCAGGTGCTGTCACGCCACGGACGGTCGCGCTTCCGGGGGTGCATCTACGTGCACCCCAGCCGGGTAGTCAGGCCGATTCTCCCAGGCCGCCTGCGGTCCTAGCGTCGGAGTCATGAGCCGATCGGCAAGGGAGAACGCGCCGTGACCACCGCACCGAGCAAGGCCGCCCCCCGTACGACTGCCCGTACGACTGCCCGTACGACCGCCCTGACCGTCCTGCTGTGGATTCTCCAGGTGGTCGTGGCCGGTTTCTTCCTCATGTCGGCCCTGGGCAAGTTCTCGAACGTGGAACCGGCGAAGTCCACGTTCGAGGCCATCGGGTTCGGGGACTGGTTCCGCAACCTGGTAGCAGTACTGGAGGTGGTGGGGGCGGCGGCGCTGCTCGTGCCGCGGCTGGCGGGCGCCGCGGGCCTGGCGTTCGTCGGCCTGATGGCGGGCGCGACGCTGACCGAGGGGTTCGTGTCGGGCGGCGGTGTGGTGATGCCGCTGGCCACGCTCGTGCTCTGCGCCGTGATCGCCTGGGGGCGCAGGGAGAGCACGACCCGGCTGTGGGCGGCGGTCACCCGGAGGTAAATAGACTGTGAGGTCCCGCCCCCGTCACGGGCAAGGACATGCTCGAACTGTTCGACGACGATCCGATCTCCCGCCCGCTCACCTATCCAGGCCGGATCCCGGCGACCTCCGGGGTCCTGGTCGACGACGCGTACGTGCCGCTCCAGCCTGCCGGCGACGACCCGGGAGGGTGGGGTGCCGCGGGCGAGCCGCTCAGCGCACTGCTGGCACACCGGGGCTGCCTGCCGCTGACGGCTCGCCACCGCGTCGTCGCCGTGGGTTCCAACGCCGCGCCGAGTCAGCTGCGCAGGAAGTTCCTCGACCATGGGATACGCCCTGTCGTCCCCATGACGCTCGCCGACGTGCCGGGCGTCGCTCCCGGCGTGTCGGCCCACGTGAGCAGGTGGGGTTACGTGCCGGCCGCGCCGATCGACACGCCGGGTGAGACGTCCAGGCTGTTCGTGCTCTGGCTGGACGAGCGCCAGCTCGCCGCCCTCGACCTCACCGAGCCCAACTACACGAGGCGGACGCTCGCGCACCCGGTCAGGCTGGAGCCGGGCCCGCGTCTCCCGCCGCCCTTCGTCTACGCGGGCAAGCACGGCTGTGTCCTCGACGGAGGCCGCCCGCGCCGGCTGACGCCGCAGAGAGCGCTCATCCAGTCCCTCCTGGACGGGATCTCGGGGCTGCGCCGTGTGTGCGGCGACACGCCGTACGACTTCGTGGCCCGCGTCAGGGACGAGACCGTACGCGCGACGGCGTGCCGCCTCCTCCAGGCCCGGCCGGGGCGCGCGCGGGCCGCCGGGTAGAGTCGGGCCTCGTGACGGACACCCGCATTCCCCCACCCCGGACAGGCGACGAACGGACCGTCCTGAACAACTGGCTCGAATGGCACCGCGGCACCCTGGAGGTCAAGTGCGCGGGCCTCACGGACGAGCAGTTGCGCCTGCGTTCCGCGCCGCCCTCCACAATGTCGCTGCTGGGCCTGGTCAGGCACATGGCGCACGTCGAACGTTCCTGGTTCCGCCGGGTGCTGAACGGCGAGGACATCCCCAAGCTCTGGGACAAGGACCGCGACAACGACTCCGACTTCAACGAGGTCGACAAGGCCTCCGTCGAGGAGGCGTTCGCCACCTGGCGGGACGAGGTCGAGCGGGCCCGCGCCATCTCGGCCGCGGCCTCGCTGGACGCCGTCGGCGAGCACAGAGGCGCCGACTGCTCGCACCGCTGGATCCTCGTCCACATGATCGAGGAGTACGCCCGCCACAACGGCCACGCCGACCTGCTGCGCGAGCGCATCGACGGTGCGACGGGCGAGTAGGCGGCACCCGGTCCCGCGCCCGTGCCCGACGGCAGGCACAGGGGGCCGTACCGGAAATAAGGGTCTGTCAGGGGGCGTCGGCGTGGAAGAGCGCCCAGACGGCCTTGCCGCCGCTCGCCAGCGGGTCCCAGCCCCAGCGCTGGCTGTACGTCTCGACGATGTAGAGGCCGCGCCCGTTCTCCGAGATGAAGTCGGGGTTCTTGGGCCGCGGCACCTCGTCGCTCGGGTCGGCCACGGCCAGCAGCACGTGCGGCGCGACCCGCATCAGCAGCAGCTCGATCCCGCGCCGCCCGCGCGCGTACATCGCGTACCTGACGGCGTTGGTCACGAGCTCCGACACCACCAGCGCGGCGTCGTCGCTCAGGTCGTGCAGGCCCCAGCCGCGCAGGGTCGAGCGTGTCACGTCCCTGGCGGTCTTGACCGAGTCGGCCTGGAAGGGAAGCGGGCACGAGGTCGTGTACGGCTTCTCGCCCATGAGAAGGTGGTCGAAACCGACCTCGCGGGTGATCTGCAGGCAATCGGCAGTGGCCAGCGGATCCTCCACCATGCTGCCGATACCTCCCCGTTCAACCTTCGTTAGTGCATGTTTGGCCCAATATGCACCAACCCATCATGGGTCACGCGGCGGGGTCGCTGCAAGACCCAAATGCACGTGCAGTTGCATTGTGCAGGAGCAAGTGGCGCCAGCGTATCGGCCGTTGATTCGGACACGGGGTTGAGACCTTGTCATAGCTGGCGATGTGGTGTCACTGTGTGTGCGGACCTTGATAGGAGGAAGCAAGTGACGCAGAACCAGCCGGGTTCCGGGCCGACGGCGCTGCGCATCCTCCTGGGCTCCCAACTGCGCAAGCTCAGGGAAGCGAAGAACGTCACCCGCGAGGAGGCGGGCCACCTCATCCGGGGCTCCGAATCCAAGATCAGCCGCATGGAGCTCGGCCGGGTGGGGTTCAAGGAACGCGACGTGGCGGACCTGCTCACGTTGTACGGCGTCGAGGACCCGCAGGCCCGTGCCGCCGTGCTCGACCTGGTCGCCACCGCCAACGAGCCGGGCTGGTGGCACCGGTTCAACGACCTCCTGCCCACGTGGTTCCAGGCGTACGTCGGCCTGGAGGAGGCCGCCGCCAGGATCAGGACCTACGAGGTCCAGTTCGTGCCGGGACTGCTGCAGACCAAGGAGTACACCCGGGCCGTGGTGACCGCCGGGGCGGCGGGCATCGGCGCCGAGGAGATCGCCAGACGGGTGGACCTCCGGCTGGAGCGCCAGCGAATCCTGGACAAGCCCGACGGGCCCATCTTCTGGGCGGTGATCGACGAGGCCGCGTTACGCCGGCCCATCGGCGGCGCCGAGGTGATGAGAGCCCAGATCGAGCATCTCATCGAGCTGATGCGCCAGCCGAGCATCACGATCCAGATCATGCCCTTCAGCTTCGGCGGGCACAGCGCGGAGGGCGGGGCGTTCAGCGTCCTGCGCTTCCCCGACAACGACCTGCCGGACGTCGTGTACGTCGAGCAACTCGCCAGCGCCCTCTACCTCGACAAGCGCGAGGACGTGGACCGCTACACCGAGGTGATGGAGCGGCTGTGCGCCGTCAGCACCACCCCGGATGAGACGATCGAGCTGCTGCGGACCATCGCGGACGAGTTCTGAGAGCCGTGGCGTCGTTGTCGGGTGCGCATCTGCCCTAGACTGGCAGACGGCGTTGGATCCCGCCGTGGCGGAGCATGCCCGACACCGCTCATGTGGGCGCGGCGCGTGAGCCGAAACCGATGAGACGCGCCCGCGATCACTCGTAGCTTGATCAAGGAGACCATTCCGTGAAGACCGCTGTCGAGGAGCTCAGCCCGACCCGGGTCAAGCTCACCGTCGAGGTGCCGTTCGACGAACTGCGCCCGAGCATGGATGCGGCATACAAAAAGGTCGCGCAGCAGGTGCGCGTCCCCGGGTTCCGGCCTGGCAAGGTTCCGGCCCGCATCATCGAGCAGCGCTTCGGCCGGGCGGTAGTGCTGGAGGAGACCCTCAACGACGCGGTGCCCAAGCTCTATGGCCAGGCCGTCGACGAAGTGGACGTGTTCCCGGTCAGTCAGCCGGACATCGAGGTCACGAAGATCGACGACGGTGAGCAGATCGAGTTCACCGCCGAGGTCGACATCCGGCCCAACTTCGAGGTCCCCGACTACCAGGGCGTCGAGGTCACCGTCGACTCCGCCGAGGTCTCCGACGACGACGTCAACGCCCAGCTCGACGCGCTGCGCCAGCGCTTCGCCACGCTGACCGGCGTCGAGCGGCCCGCCGCCGACGGCGACTTCGTCGTCATGGACCTGCGCGCCGAGATCGACGGCAAGAACATCGAGGAGCAGCAGGCCAGCGAGGTGTCCTACGAAGTGGGCGCCGGTTCCGTGCTGCAGGGCCTCGACGCCGCGCTCGAGGGCATGTCCGCGGGCGAGGAGAAGAGCTTCAAGACCGAGCTGGTCGGCGGCGACAACGCCGGCGAGGAAGCCGACGTGATCATCAACGTCAAGTCGGTCAAAGAGAAGGTCCTGCCCGAGCTCGACGACGAGTTCGCGCAGCTCGCCAGCGAGTTCGACACGCTGGAGGAGCTCCAGGCCAGCATCCGCGAGCAGGCTCGCCGCAACAAGCTGATCGACCAGGTCGTGCAGGCCCGCGACAAGGCGCTCGACGCCCTGCTCGACAAGATCGACATCCCGCTCCCCGACAGCGCGCTCAAGGCCGAGGTCGACGCCCGCAAGCACAACCTCGACCACCAGGTGGCCGAGAGCGGCCTCAGCCGTGACGCCTTCTTCCGTCTCTACCAGACGACGGAGGAGGAGCGCTTCGCCGAGTTCGAGAGCAGCGCCGCCAAGGCGCTCAAGGTCGGCTTCGTGCTCGACAAGATCGTCAAGGCCGAGGAGCTGGGCGTCTCCGAGCAGGAGCTGACCAACTTCGTGGTCCGCCGGGCCATGGAGATGGGCGTGCAGCCCAACGAACTGGCCAAGCACCTCGCCGACAACGACCAGCTCACGCTGGCCATGGTCGAGATCGTGCGCGACAAGGCCAAGTCCGTGCTCGGCGACGCCGCCAAGGTGGTCGACAGCGAGGGCAACGAGGTCGACCTCAAGGGCATCTACAGCGAGATCAACGGCAGCGAGGCCGACGAGGAAGAGGCCGCCGAGGACGACAAGGCCGACGGCGAGAAGGCCGACGCCTGACGTCTGGAGCCTGAGACGACCGGAGCCCCTGGACCATCGGTCCGGGGGCTCTGTCATGACCTGACGCCTCGGGCACACGGCGACGCGCTCAGACGGCTTGTGCGCAGTCCTGAGGGCCGCGGTCGTCTGCGGGCGGCGGCCCGGCGCTCATCGCGCGGCACCCGCCCTCTCAGGCCGTCTCAGGCGGGCCGCCGTACGCCTTCCGGCGCCACGCGGGACGAAGACCGCACAAGCCGAAGAAGCGTAACAGGCAACCATTCGCTCGAACCTGCGCCGTCAGCGAACAGTACGGGGGACCGGGCATGACCTGTAGGCCGGGCGCGTTAGGGTCACAAGCAAAGCCCATCGATTACGACGCATCGGAAGGTGACGCTGTGACCAGCCCGCCGACCTTCTATCAGCCTGAGTCTCGAGGCCGTGAGAACGGCTCCGCCTTCCGGCTTGAGGACCAGCTTTACCAGCGCCTGCTTCGCGAGCGCATCATCGTTCTCGGGCAGGAGGTCAACGACGAGATCGCCAACCGCATCTGCGCAGAGCTGCTGCTGCTCGCGGCCGACGATCCCGACCGCGATATCACGCTCTACATCAACTCGCCGGGCGGCTCGGTGAGTGCGGGCATGGCGATCTACGACATGATGGAATACGTGCCTAACGACGTATCCACGGTCGTCATGGGCATGGCCGCCTCGATGGGGCAGTTCCTGCTGTCCGCCGGCGCCCGTGGCAAGCGTTACGGCCTGCCGCACGCCCGTGTCATGATGCACCAGCCGTCCGGCGGCATCGGCGGCACCGCCGCCGACATCGCCATCCAGGCCGAGCAGATGCTCTACGTGAAGAAGACGCTGGCCGAGCGGATCGCCCACCACACCGGGCAGCCGCTCGAGCAGATCGAGGCCGACTCCGACCGCGACCGCTGGTTCACGGCCGAGGAGGCCAAGGACTACGGCTTCATCGACCACGTGGTGCGCAGCGCACGACAGGTGCCCACGCAGGGCCCGGTCTCCTAGGGGGAGCTGACATGAACATCGAAAGCCGTTACGTTCTCCCCTCCTTCGTCGAGCGCACGTCCTACGGCGTGAAGGAGATGAACCCGTACAACAAGCTTTTCGAGGACCGCATCATCTTCCTCGGAGTGCAGATCGACGACGCGTCGGCCAACGACGTGATGGCCCAGCTGCTGACGCTGGAGTCGCTCGACCCCGACCGTGACATCAGCATCTACATCAACTCGCCCGGCGGCTCGTTCACGGCCATGACGGCGATCTACGACACGATGCAGTTCGTCCGGCCGGAGATCCAGACCGTCTGCCTCGGCCAGGCCGCGTCCGCCGCGGCCGTGCTGCTGGCCGGCGGCACCCCTGGCAAGCGGTTCGCGCTGCCCAACGCCAGGGTGCTGATCCACCAGCCGTCCACCGAGGGCGGCGGCCAGGGCAGCGACATCGAGATCCAGGCCCGCGAGATCCTTCGCATGCGCACCCTCCTCGAGGAGATCGTGGCGAGGCACTCGGGCAAGTCCTCCGCCGAAATCCGCAAGGACATCGAACGCGACAAAATTCTCAACGCGGACGAGGCGAAGGCGTATGGTCTGATCGACGACATCATCCCGTCCAGGAAGAAGCGAGCTCAGGCCGTGGCTTCCTAGACGAGACGTGACGCGCCGGAGCGCTGCCCAATAGGGCACGTTCCGGTGCGACTCGCCGCTAGGGGGCTCACTGAGGGCCCAGAAGACGGTAACGTCGAAACCTGAGCGGTTCGGCCTAGTCCGGAGGATGTCCGGAGACACTGCTCGCGTGAGCAGGGCGGTCCCACGCAAAGGAGTATCTGGGGTGGCACGCATCGGCGACGGGGGAGACCTGCTGAAGTGCTCGTTCTGTGGAAAGAGCCAGAAGCAAGTCAAGAAGCTCATTGCCGGTCCAGGCGTCTACATCTGCGATGAGTGCATCGATCTCTGCAACGAGATCATCGAGGAGGAGCTCTCCGAGTCCTCCGAGCTCAAGTGGGACAACCTGCCCAAGCCGAGGGAGATCTACGAGTTCCTCGACGCCTACGTCATCGGTCAGGACAAGGCGAAGAAGGCGCTCTCGGTGGCGGTCTACAACCACTACAAGCGGGTGCAGTCCGGCGACCGGGGCAGAGACGACGGCCTTGAGCTGGCCAAGAGCAACATCTTGTTGCTCGGGCCGACCGGTTCGGGCAAGACGCTGCTGGCGCAGACCCTGGCGAAGATGCTCAACGTGCCTTTCGCCATCGCCGACGCCACCGCGCTGACCGAGGCCGGCTACGTCGGCGAGGACGTCGAGAACATCCTCCTCAAGCTCATCCAGGCCGCCGACTACGACGTGAAGAAGGCCGAGACCGGCATCATCTACATCGACGAGGTCGACAAGATCGCCCGCAAGAGCGAGAACCCGTCGATCACGCGCGACGTCTCCGGCGAGGGTGTGCAGCAGGCGCTGCTGAAGATCCTGGAGGGCACCACGGCCTCGGTGCCTCCGCAGGGCGGCCGCAAGCACCCCCACCAGGAGTTCATCCAGATCGACACGACCAACGTGCTGTTCATCTGCGGCGGCGCCTTCGCCGGTCTGGAAAAGATCATCGAGTCGCGCATCGGCAAGAAGGGCATCGGCTTCAACGCCATCATCCGGTCGAAGGAAGAGGTCGACACCGCCGACGTCTTCGGCGACGTGATGCCTGAGGACCTGCTGAAGTTCGGCATGATCCCCGAGTTCGTCGGCCGCCTGCCCGTCATCACCTCGGTGCACAACCTCGACCGCGAGGCGCTCATCCAGATCCTCACCGAGCCCCGCAACGCGCTGGTCAAGCAATACCGCAAGCTGCTCGAGCTCGACGGCGTCGAGCTGGAGTTCACCGACGGTGCCCTGGAGGCGATCGCCGACCAGGCCATCCTGCGCGGCACCGGCGCCCGCGGGCTGCGCGCCATCCTGGAGGAGGTGCTCCAGTCCGTCATGTACGAAGTGCCCTCCAGGCAAGACGTCGCCCGCGTGGTCATCACCCGCGAGTCCGTGATCGAGCACGCGATCCCGACGCTCGTCCCGCGCGACCAGCTCGCCGCCAAGCAGCAGCGCACACCGCGCGAAAAGTCGGCCTGAGCCGCATTCGTTCACGCCGGACGCCCCGTGGTCGCGGACCGCGGGGTGTTCCGCTTTCCCGCCTCCCTAGAATTGGTCACTGTGACAACGCCAGAGCTGCCTACCCACTACACCCCGGCCGACGTCGAGACCCGGAGCTACGAACGCTGGGTGTCCGAAGACTACTTCCACGCCGATCCGGGCAGCTCGCGCGAACCGTACACCATCGTCGTCCCGCCGCCCAACGTGACGGGCGTCCTGCACATCGGGCACGCGCTCGACCACTCCATCCAGGACGCGCTGACGCGCCGGGCGCGGATGAAGGGTCACGAGACCCTGTGGCTGCCGGGCATGGATCACGCCGGCATCGCCACCCAGAACGTCGTGGAGCGCGAGCTGGCGAAGGAAGGCTTGTCACGCCACGACCTGGGCCGTGAGGCGTTCATCGAGCGGGTCTGGGCGTGGAAGGAGGAGTCCGGCGGCCGCATCCTCGGCCAGATGCGCAAGCTCGGCGACAGCGTCGACTGGTCGCGCGAGCGGTTCACGATGGATTCCGGCCTCTCGCGGGCCGTGCAGACCATGTTCAAGACGTTGTTCGACGACGGGCTGATCTACCGCGCCGAACGCATCATCAACTGGTGCCCGCGCTGCCTGACCGCGCTGTCCGACATCGAGGTGGAGCACAGCGAGGACGAAGGCGAGCTCGTCTCGATCCGCTACTCCGACGAGATCGTGGTCGCGACCACGCGCGCCGAGACCATGCTCGGTGACACGGCCGTCGCCGTTCACCCCTCCGACGAGCGTTACGCGCACCTGATCGGCACGCTCGTGGAGGTGCCGCTCACCGGCCGCATGATCCCGGTGGTCGGCGACGAGCACGTCGACCCCGAGTTCGGCACCGGAGCGGTCAAGGTGACCCCCGCCCACGACCCCAACGACTTCGAGATCGGGCGGCGTCATTCGCTGCCGTCGCTGACCGTCATGGACGAGCGCGGCGTGATCACCGCGCACGGGCCCTTCCAGGGGCTCGACCGTTTCGAGGCCAGGCCGGCAGTCGTCGCGGCCTTGCGCGCCGAAGGCCGCATCGTCGCCGAGAAGCGCCCCTACCTGCACTCGGTCGGCCACTGCTCGCGCTGCAAGACCGTGGTCGAGCCCCGGTTGTCGCTGCAGTGGTTCGTCAACGTCTCGCCGCTGGCCAAGGCAGCCGGCGACGCCGTCCGCGACGGGCGCACCCGCATCCACCCGCCCGAGCTGGCCAAGCGCTACTTCGACTGGGTCGACGACATGCACGACTGGTGCATCTCCCGTCAACTCTGGTGGGGCCACCGCATCCCGGTGTGGTACGGCCCGGGCGGCGAGGTCGTCTGCGTTGGCCCCGACGAGGAGCCGCCCGCCGGCTACACGCAGGACCCCGACGTCCTCGACACCTGGTTCTCCTCGGGGCTCTGGCCGTTCTCGACCCTCGGCTGGCCCGACTCGACACCCGAGCTCCAGCGCTTCTATCCGACCTCCGTGCTGGTCACGGGCTACGACATCCTGTTCTTCTGGGTCGCGCGCATGATGATGTTCGGCCTGTACGCCATGGACGGCCAGCCGCCGTTCCGTGTCGTCGCGCTGCACGGCATGGTCCGCGACCAATACGGCAAGAAGATGTCCAAGTCGTTCGGCAACGTGGTCGACCCACTCGACTGGATCGATCGTTTCGGCGCCGACGCCACTCGATTCACGCTGCTGCGCGGCGCCAATCCCGGCGCCGACGTCGCGGTGAGCGAGGAATGGGCCGCCGGTTCCCGTAACTTCTGCAACAAGATCTGGAACGCCACCCGCTTCGCCCTGATGAACGGGGCCGCGGTGGGTTCCCTCGACGACGCGCGGTTGACCCCGGCGGACCGGTGGATCCTCTCGCGCCTGCAGTCGGTGATCACGGCCGTCGACGCGGCGTTCGAGGAGTTCGAGTTCGCCAAGGCCTCCGACCTGCTCTACCACTTCGCCTGGGACGAGGTCTGCGACTGGTACCTCGAGCTGGCCAAGATCCAGCTCGGTGAGGGCCTGGAGCACACCCGGCTCGTGCTGGGCCACGTGCTCGACGCGCTGCTCCGGCTGCTGCACCCGCTGACGCCGTTCGTGACCGAGGAGTTGTGGCGGGCCGTGACCGGTGGCGAGTCCGTGGTCGTGGCGCCGTGGCCGAAGGCCGACGCCCGCTACGCCGACGCCGCGGCCGAGGCCGAGATCGGCGCGCTGCAGGAGCTGGTGACGGAGGTGCGCAGGTTCCGCTCCGACCAAGGGCTCAAGCCCGGCCAGAAGGTGGCCGCCCGCCTCGGGCTGGCCGGCACGCGACTGGCCGGTCAGGAAACGGCCGTTCGCGCGCTGCTGCGCCTGACCGAGCCGTCGGAGTCCTTCAACGCCACGGCGCGGTTCACCGTGGGCAAGGTGAGCGTGGAGATCGACACAGCGGGCGCCATCGACGTCGTGGCCGAGCGTAAGCGGGTGGAGAAAGACCTCGCAGCCGCCCGCAAGGAGGCCGCGCAGGCGGGGGCCAAGCTGGGCAACGAGCAGTTCATGGCCAAGGCGCCGGACGACGTGGTGGCCAAGGTGCGGAGCCGCGCCGAGCAGGCGTCCGCCGACATCGCGCGGCTCGAGGCACAGCTGGCCCGGCTCGGTGTTTGAGGCGCAGCCCCGAAGGGAAGGTTCATTCGTTACCTGAGAACGGACCTTCGACCCCGTCGGGGCTGCTACAGTTTTTGAGGCGGGGCAGTCAACCCCGACATCCCTCTGATCACACCTCGACTTCCGAGCGGCCCAGTCACGCGATTGGACAACGGCCGGATGTTGGAGTAAGTTAGCAGGGTTGCCTCCAAGCGGGGCACGTCCTAAAGATTCCGAATCGGGCGGTTTGACAAGGATCGTCCAGATCGGGTAATCTTGAGGAAACGAAGTGTGTGTGAGCCTCCATGGCAGGGTCAGTAAAGATCTTGACGAGGATGTACGCGTGCGTTTCTTGAGAACTCAACAGTGTGTTAAAAGCCAGTGCATGATGCACAACCCCGTCCATCGGCTGCAGGTTTTCTTTTGTGGTCGGTGTTGACGGATTCCTTTTTGATAGTTGGGTTCAGACCTTTTTTGGAGAGTTTGATCCTGGCTCAGGACGAACGCTGGCGGCGTGCTTAACACATGCAAGTCGAGCGGAAAGGCCC
>NZ_SMLD01000047.1:0-53975 GCF_004352805.1 Nonomuraea mesophila | reverse complement strand
GCCCGTGACGGCCGCCCGCGCCCGCGCACATAGGGTGTCGGTGTGGAACAGGTATCTCTCGAGCTGACGGTAGGTCCGGTCGCCCATGGCGGCTGGTGTGTGGCACGCCATGACGGGCGCGTGGTCTTCGTGCGCCATGCGCTGCCCGGCGAGCGGGTGATCGCACACGTCACCGAGGAGACCACCCGGTTCCTGCGGGCCGACGCCGTGGAGATCCTCGATCCGTCGCCCGACCGGGTCGTCCCGCCCTGCCCCTTCGCGGGGCCGGGCCGCTGCGGCGGCTGCGACTGGCAGCACGCCACGCTGGAGGCGCAGCGGCGGCTCAAGGCGCAGGTCGTGGCCGAGCAGTTGCAGCGGCTCGCGGGCATCGAGCGCGAGGTCGTGGTCGAGGAGGTGCCGGGGGCCGAAGACGGGCTCGGCTGGCGCACACGGGTGCAGTTCGCCGCGCTGCCCTCCGGCGAGCTGGGCCTGCGCCGCCACCGTTCCCACGCGATCGAGGTCGTCGACGCCTGCCTGATCGCCCACCCCGAGGTCGAGGCGGTCGCCGTCGAGAAGCACACCTGGCCGGGCGCGTCCGGCGTCGAGGTCATCGCCTCGTCCCAGGGAGACCGGGCCGTGGTCGTCAAACCCCGGCCCCGGCGCAGCGTCACCGTGCCCGACCTGCAAGTGCCCGCCTCCGTCCTGCTCGACCAGGGCAAGGGGCGCACGGTGCCGCGGCGCGGGTCCGGCGTGCTGCACGAGCAGGCGGGCGAGCGCCGCTTCCGGGTGGCGGGCAGCGGCTTCTGGCAGGTGCACCCCGGTGCCGCCGAGACGCTGCTCGACGCGGTGCTGGCGTACGCCGCGCCCGAGCCGGGGGAGTGGGCGCTCGACCTCTACTGCGGGGTGGGCCTGTTCGCGGCCGGCCTGGCGGAGGCCGTGGGGCCCGAGGGGGCGGTGTTCGGGCTGGAGTCGGAGGAGTCCGCCGTCCGTGACGCCCGCGCCAACCTCCGCGACCTGCCGCAGGCGCGCGTGGAGCGGGGGCGCGTCGAGGACGCGCTCGACCGGTTCCAGATCGAGCGGGCCGACCTCGTCGTGGTCGACCCGCCGAGAGCGGGGCTGGGGCGCGAGGTGGTGGCGCGCGTCGCGTCGATGGAGGCCCTGCGCATCGTGTACGTGTCGTGCGACCCGGCCACCCTCGCCCGCGACCTGGCCTGGCTGGCGGAGGGCGGCTACACGCTGGCGGACCTGCGGGCCTTCGACGCCTTCCCGATGACCCACCACGTGGAGTGCGTCGCGCTGCTCGTCCGGGCGTAGGCCGGGGCGGGGCCGGGCGGCGGGGGCCTCAGCGGGTCACAACCAGCCCATGCGCTGCGCCGTGCGGATGGCCTCCAGGCGGTTCTGCGCGTTGAGCTTGGCCATGGCGCTCGACAGGTAGTTGCGCACGGTGCCCTCGGTCAGGTGCAGTTCGCCCGCGATCCTGGAGATCGTGGCCCCGTCGCCGGCCAGGCGCAGCGCGTCGCGCTCGCGCTCGGTCAGCGGGCTGTCGCCGGCGGCCATCGCCGCGGCGGCCAGCTCGGCGTCGAGGTAACGCCCGCCCGCCTCGACCTTGCGGATGGCCATGGCCAGCTCCTCCGCCGAGGCGTCCTTGCCGAGAAAGCCGCTCACGCCCGCCGCCATGGCCCGGCGCAGGTAGCCGGGGCGGCCCAGGCTCGTCAGAATGACGATCTTGCACTCGGAGCTGATCTGCTCGGCGGCGCTCAGACCGTCCATGCCCGGCATCTCGATGTCGAGGACGGCCACGTCGGGCCGGTGCTCGGCGACCGCGGCCACCACCTCGTCGCCGCGGCCCACCTGGGCCACGACCTGGATGCCGTCCTCCAGATCGAGCAGGGCCGCGATGGCGCCCCTGACGAGGTGCTCGTCGTCGGCGAGCAGCACGCGGGTGGTCATGAGGGCCTCCTCGTACGCCTCACGCGCGCGGTCATGCGGGCACCGCCGCGCGCAGCAGGTAGTGGCCCTCGCGGGTGGGCTCCGCCTCCAGGGTGCCTCCCACCGCGCGTACGCGCTGGGCCAGCCCCGCCAGGCCGTTCGGCGCGTGCGCGCCCACCGGCCCGTTCACCCCGTCGTTGGACATCTCCAGCACTCCGTCCTGGATCGTGATCGTGCAGCGTTCGGCCTTGCTGTGCTTGAGCACGTTCGTCGCGCCCTCGCGTACGACCGTGGCCAGCAGCGTGCGGGTCTCGGGCGACAGCGAGGAGGTCTCGGCGCGCACGGTGCAGCGTACGTCGGCCGCCTCCAGCACCGCCCGCACGCTGGCGAGGACCTCGTCCAGGTCGATCGCCCGGTAGTTCTGGACGACGCTGCGCACCTCGCGCAGCGACTGCCTGGCCAGGTTGCGCACCTCGAACATCTCGGCGGCTGCCGCCTCCTGCCCGGAGCGCATGGTTCGCTCGGCGTGGGCGGTCCTGGCCGCGATGTCGGTGAGGCTCTGCCCGAGCAGGTCGTTGAGGTCGCGGGCGAAGCGCAGGCGTTCCTCCGACACCGCCAGCCGGGACAGCGCCTCCTGCCCTTCGTGCGCCTCCTTGGTCAGGTGCCAGAGCCGCAGGTTGGCCCACACCGCGCCGACCGTGAAGGCGGTGACCAGCACCTGGGCGAGCAGCAGTTCGGGGAGGAAGGTGTTGGCCAGCGTCACGTACAGGTTGGTGATCACGATCGTCGCGACGGACAGGGCGACGACGGTCCTCCTGCGGGCGAACGTCGCGACCATGCCCACCCACGTCGCGGTCGCCCAGAAGACCGGGACGATCGACAGGAGCAGCACGATCACCCCGGCGACGGCGATGGTCGTCGTGGGCCGCTTCCCGCCCCTGACGGCGATCCTGAACGGCCGCGTGCTCAGCACGATGAGAACCAGCAGCAGCCCGGCGGCGCTCGCGGCCAGCTGCCACGGCCAGCCCTGCTGCCATCCGACGTAGAGCTGGACGAAGCCGACGGCGGCCACGAACGTCAGCGTGTCGGAGGAGGAGACGATCAGCCAGCGGGCCTTGTCGAACTTCGTCGCGTTCCGTATCCGGGTGATCGCCCTCACGACGGCACCGCCGCGCGCAGCTGGAACTCGCCCGACCTGGTGGGCGCCGCGGAGAACGAGCCGCCCGCCGCGACCAGCCGCTCCGACAGGCCGCGCAGGCCGTTGCCCGGCGTGCCCGGCAGGCCGTTCACGCCGTCGTTGACCATCTCCAGCACGCCTCCGTCGATCGTGATGGCGCAGCGGGTGGCCCTGCTGTGCTTGAGCACGTTGGTGCCGCCCTCGCGCACCGCCCACGCCAGCAGCGTCCTGGCCTCGGGCCCCAGCCCGTCGGCCCTGGCCCGGATCTCGCAGCGGGCGCCCGTGGCCTCCAGGGCGACGCGTACACCGTCGAGCTCCTCCTCCAGGTCGAGCCGCTGGTAACCGTGCACGGCCTGCTGCACCTCGGCCAGCGACTCGCCGGCCAGCTCGCGTACGGCGGCCATCTCGGCGGACGCCCTCGCGGCGTCCTTGGTGGCCAGCTTGGCGGCCAGCTCGCTCTTCAGCGTGATCACGGCGAGGCTGTGGCCGAGCAGGTCGTGCAGGTCACGGGCGAAGCGCAGCCGCTCCTCCGCGACGGCCAGGCTGGCCTTGGCCTCGCGGCTCTTGTGCGCGTCCCGGATCATCCACCAGAGCCAGCGCCACAGCAGCAGGGCGGCGATCAGGGCGACGGCCACGGCCGTCTCGCCGAGCAGGATGCCCGGCCACGCCTGGTCGGTCACGTGGGCGAGGAACGTGGTGGACAGGGCGACCGAGACCGTGGCCAGGCAGACCGTCGCCCACAGCGGCAGATAGAGCGCGGCGACCGACAACCACAGGGTGACGCTCTCCCAGCGCAGGCCGGCCATGCTGCCTTGGTGCGGCATGAGCAGCAGCATGCCCAACGCGAACATCGCCGCGAGCGCCAGTTTCGGCGTGGGTCCCGTCCGGTGGTCGAAAGCCTGCCTGAGGAGGAGGGGGTAGAGCCCGAAGAAGCCGAGCAGGCACCCGAGGACGGCCGCCCCGCGGGGGACGGAGATCGTGCCGGCCGCCGTCTCCGCGATGGTGGCGGCGCCGAAAATCACGCCCATGACGCCCATGACGGCGTCCATCCAGTAGATGAGGAGCTTTCTCGCCATGTCAGGACGTGCCGCCATCACGCCCTCCCCTTGCCGACAGATCCTCACCTCTCCCGGGAATCCTATTTCAGGACAAGGCCCGCAAAAGAATCCGTGAGACGCCGTGCGAGGGCTCCGCGCCGCGCAGCGACACCCAGGCCAGCCGGTGGCGGGTGGCGTACGCGGCCAGCGTGCGGGCGTCGGACGCGCCGAGGTCGGAGCCGCCGGCCAGCACGGGGGTCAGCGCGATGCGCTCCCACGCCTCGCCGGGATCGTCCACCCCCTGCGCCCGCGCGATCTGGACGCGGGCGGCTCGTACGGCCGTCGCCACCTTGCCCAGCCGGCCGCGGTGGGCCGTGCGCCCTTCGAGAGGGGCCAGCAGGTTGACGGTGCCGACGTCCGCGCCCGCCCGGCGGGTCGTCCGCAACATCGCCACGTCGGCGGGGCTCAGCCCGCCAGGCCGCAGCGCCAGGGTGAAGCTCACCCGCAGGTCGCGCTCCTGCTGCACGGCGTGGATGGCGCGGGCCCTGCGCAGCACGGCGGCCCTGTCGGCGCTGTCGCGGACCTCGAAGTCGACGGTGGTGGCGTCGTACGCCCCGATGATCCGGCGGTAGGCGGTGGCGAGCCCTCCCGGACGGGTGCAGGTCGTGGCCAGCGCGCGCCCGCCGGGGCCGCCGAACACGAGCGCGGCGTCGCCGCCCAGCGCCCTGAGCCGGCCGATCGGCTTGCCGGGGGCGGGGGAGCCCGTCCACGCGGGCACGCAGCCGTCGCCGGACGGCCCGGCGTCGGCGACGAGGTGACCGAGCGCGTAGCGGCGGACGCCGGTGCGGCGGGACGAGGCGGGAAGGTCGAACCCGGGCTCCCGGGCGGTGTCGACGAACGCCACGAACGTCGTCGGCGGCTCCTCGGACACCACGGGTGAAAGCGACGGCGACGGCGACGGCCGCGCGACCGGCGGTGACGGCTGTGGAGGGGGCGATCCGCCCGCCGGCAGCACGCGGATCGCCGCGCCGGTGCCCGCGACGAGCGCGAGCGCCGCCAGGATCGCCAGAGGTCGCGGGAGCAGGCCGGGCTCCCTGGTGTGCCGCGGCATGGGCCACCCCGTGTGTTCGGTCGGCTACGTACAGCGCTGGCGGCTGCACGTTACCAACCGTGGCGGCGCGGCGCGGCCCTTTTCCGGTTCGCGTCCGTTGTGTGCGGATAATGTGGGCATGAAGCTGCGGATCTTCACCGAGCCCCAGCAGGGCGCGACATATGACGACCTGCTCACCGTCGCCCAGGCGACCGAACGCCTGGGTTTCGACGCCTTCTTCCGGTCTGACCACTACCAGCGCATCGGCCCCGGCGACCCGGGTCCCGGCTCGACCGACGCGTGGATCACGCTCGCCGGCCTGGCCAGGGAGACCTCCAGGATCCGGCTGGGCACGCTGGTGAGCCCGGCCACGTTCCGGCTGCCGGGACCGCTGGCGATCAGCGTGGCCCAGGTCGACCAGATGAGCGCGGGCCGGGCCGAGCTGGGCTTCGGCACCGGCTGGTACGACGGCGAGCACGCCGCGTACGGCATCCCGTTCCCGCCCACGGGCGAGCGCTTCGCGCGTTTCGAGGAGCAGCTCGAGATCATCACGGGCCTGTGGACGTCGGAGAAGGGCTACTCGTTCGAGGGCAGCTACTACCGGCTCGCCGACTCTCCGGCCCTGCCCAAACCCGTCCAGCGGCCCAGGCCGCCGATCATCATCGGCGGGTTCGGCGCCAAGCGCACGCCCCGGCTGGCGGCAACGTACGCCGACGAGTACAACGTGCCGTTCCGCACCCTGGACGAGACCAAGGAGGCCTTCGACCGGGTCCGCGAGGCGTGCCAGAGCACCGGGCGCTCCGTCCTGCTGTCGGCGGCGCAGACCACGATCGTGGGAGCCGACCGGGCGGAGGTCGAGCGGCGCGCGGCGGCCATCGGCGAGAACCCCGACACCCTGCGCGCCGCGGGCCTGGCCGGCACCCCGGCCGAGGTGGCCGAGAAGATCGTCAAGTTCGGCGAGCTGGGCGCGGAACGGGTCTACCTGCAGATCCTCGACCTCGCCGACCTGGAGCACCTGGAGCTGATCGCGGCCGAGGTGCTGCCGCACGTGGCGTAAACCGATTGGCGGGCCTTCGCGTGGTTACGGCACACTTGGGCGGGTGCTGCTGACGATCACGACCACCGCGAGGCCCGCCACCGATCTCGGCTTCCTCCTGCACAAGCATCCCGAGCGCGTGCAGGAGTTCGGCCAGTCGTTCGGCACGGCCACGGTGTTCTATCCGGAGGCGGGCGACGAACGCTGCACCGCGGCGCTCATGCTCGAGGTCGACCCGATCGCGCTGGCCAGGTCGCGCGGCAAGGGCTCGCCCGACTTCAGCCTGTCGCAGTACGTCAACGACCGCCCCTACGCCGCCTCCTCGCTGCTGGCCGTGGCGCTGGCCGACGTCTTCCGCACCGCGCGGGCCGGCCGGTGCAGGGCCAGGCCCGAACTGCCCGGCACGGCGCTGCCGCTGGAGCTGCGGCTGCCGGCGCTGCCCTGCCGGGGCGGGCCCGACCTGGCGCGGCGGTTGTTCGAGCCGCTCGGCTGGGAGGTGACCGCGCAGCCGATCGTGCTCGACGACGGATTCCCCGAGTGGGGGGAGTCGCGCTACGTACGGCTCACCCTGAGCGGGTCCGCCCGCCTGGCCGACGCGCTCAACCACCTGTACGTGCTGCTGCCGGTGCTCGACGACGGCAAGCACTACTGGATCGCGCCCGACGAGGTCGACAAGCTGATCAGGGCCGGGGAGGGCTGGCTGCACGGGCACCCGGAGCGCGGCCTCATCACCCGGCGCTACCTGGGGCGGCGCTCCACGCTGACCCGCACCGCGCTGGCGCGCCTGGCCGAGCTGGGCGACGAGATCGAGGAGCGACTGGAGCCCGCGGTCGAGGAGGACGCGCCCGCCGGAGTCACCGCCGCCGACGAGGCCGCCGCCACTGAGACCGCCGCCCCGGAGGACCCGGCTTCTGAGCTCCCGGCTTCCGTGGACCCGGCTTCCGTGGACCCGGCCCCCAAGACGCCCAAGGGCGGGCCGCTCAGCGCGCGGCGGCGCGAGGCCGTGCTGGACCGGCTGGAACAGCTCGGCGCCGCCAGCGTGATCGACCTCGGGTGCGGCCACGGCGAGCTGGTCGGCGCGCTGCTGGCCCGCCCCCGGTTCGCCAGAGTCGGCGGCATGGACGTCTCGTCGATGGCCCTCACCATCGCGGCCCGCAAGCTGCGCCTCGACCGCATGCCCGACGGCAAGCGCGCCCGGCTCACCCTGTTCCAGGGCGCGCTCACCTACACCGACAAGCGGCTGTCCGGCTACGACGCCGCCGTGCTCATGGAGGTGATCGAGCATGTCGACCCGCCCCGGCTGGCCGCGCTCGAACGGGTGGTGTTCGCCCACGCCAGACCGGCCCACGTGCTCGTCACCACGCCCAACATCGAGCACAACGTCCGCTACGAGTTCCTGACAGGGCTGCGCCATCCCGACCACCGCTTCGAGTGGACCCGCGCCGAGTTCGCCGCGTGGGCCACCCGGGTGGCGGGGGAGCACGGCTACCAGGTCGCGTTCGAACCGGTCGGCGACGACGACCCCGAGGTCGGCCCGCCCACCCAGATGGGAGTGTTCACCCGTGATCAGCGTTCCTGAGCTGTCCCTCGTGGTGCTCGTCGGCGTCTCCGGCAGCGGCAAGTCCACGTTCGCGGCCCGGCACTTCGCGCCCACGCAGGTCATCTCCTCCGACTTCTGCCGCGGCCTGGTCGCCGACGACGAGAACGACCAGTCGGCCACCCCGGCCGCGTTCGACCTGCTGCACCACATCGTCGGCGTGCGCCTGTCCAGGGGGCTGCTGACCGTCGTCGACGCCACCAACGTCCAGTACGCCGCACGCAAGAGCCTCATCGACCTGGCCAGGAAGCACGACGTGCTGGCCGACGCGATCGTGCTCGACGTGCCGGAGGAGGTGGCGATCGAGCGCAACGTCGCACGCCCCGACCGTGACTTCGGCCCCGGCGTGGTGATCAGGCAGCGCAAGGACCTGCGCCGCTCGCTCGGCAAGATCTCGCGCGACGGCTTCAGGAGGGTCCACGTGCTGCGCGGCCTCGACGAGATCGAGGCCGCCACGATCGGCTACGAGAAGGCGTGGTCGGACAAGACGGAGCTGACCGGGCCGTTCGACATCATCGGCGACGTCCACGGTTGCCGCTCGGAGCTGGAGACCCTGCTGGTCGAGCTCGGCTGGCGGCGCGGACCGCAGGGGTACGCGCACCCCGGGGGCCGTACGGCGGTGTTCGTCGGCGACCTGGTGGACCGCGGGCCCGACACGCCGGGCGTGCTGAGCGTGGTCATGGACATGGTCGAGGCGGGCACCGCGATCTGCGTGATGGGCAACCACGAGCACAAGCTGGTGCGCGCGCTGAACGGGCGCAAGGTCAGGCTCGCCCACGGCCTGCAGGAGTCGCTGGACCAGCTCGCCGCGCAGCCGCCCGAGTTCGCCGAGCGGGCCAGGACGTTCATGGACGGCCTGCTCAGCCACTATCGTCTCGACGGCGGCCGGCTCGTCGTCGCCCACGCGGGCCTGAAGGAGGCCTACCACGGCCGCGCCTCGGGCCGGGTGCGCGCGTTCGCCCTGTACGGCGACACGACCGGCGAGACCGACGAGTACGGCCTGCCGGTCCGCTACCCGTGGGCCGACGAATACCGGGGCCGGGCCATGGTCGTCTACGGCCACACGCCCACGGTCAGCCCCGAGTGGGTGAACAACACGATCTGCCTCGACACCGGCTGCGTGTTCGGCGGCCACCTGACGGCGCTGCGCTACCCGGAACGCGAGATCGTCCAGGTCCCCGCCGAGAAGGTGTGGTACGAACCGGCCAAGCCGCTCGGTGCCGCCCCCGTACGCGATCCCGGCATGCTCGACATCAACGACGTGATCGGCACCCGGCACGTCGAGACCAGGTTCGGCGCCCGGGTCAAGGTCATGGAGGAGAACGCGGCCGCCGCGCTGGAGGTCATGAGCCGGTTCGCGGTCGACCCGCGCTGGCTGGTCTACCTGCCGCCCACCATGGCGCCGCCGGAGACGTCCACGCTGGACGGTTACCTGGAGCACCCGCACGAGGCGTTCGAGGAGTTCGCCGCCGCCGGGGTGCGTGAGGTCGTGTGCGAGGAGAAGCACATGGGCTCGCGGGCCGTCGCCGTGCTGGCCAGGACGCCGGAGGTGGCGGCGGCCCGGTTCGGCGTGAACGACGGCGGCGCGGGCGCGGTCTTCACGCGGACGGGCCGGCCGTTCTTCGCCGACACCGAGCCCCTGGTGACCCGGCTGCGCGAGGCGTGCGAACCGCTCTGGGCGGAGCTGGGCTCCGACTGGGTGGTGCTCGACTGCGAGCTGCTGCCGTGGTCGGCGAAGGCGGGCGAGCTCATCACGTCGCAGTACGCCTCCGTCGGGGCGGCCGCCCGCGCCGCGCTGCCCGAGGCGGTCGCGGCCCTGGAGGCGGCGACCGGCCGCGGGCTGGAGGTGCACGACCTGCTCGACCGCACCCGGCGCCGCTCCGGCAACGCCGCCCTGTTCCGCGACGCGTACGCGCGTTACTGCTGGCCGGTCGACGGGCTGGAGGGCGTCAAGGTGGCGCCGTTCCAGATCCTGGCCTGCGAGGGGAGGGCCACGGCGCTGGAGCCGCACGCCTGGCACCTGTCCACGCTTGGGCTGCTCGACTCGCCGTTGATCGCCAGGACCGAGCATGTCTTCGTGACGCTCGACTCGCCCGAGTCCAGGGCCGCGGCCGCCGCGTGGTGGGAGTCGATGACGGCGACGGGCGGCGAGGGCATGGTGGTCAAGCCGGCCGTCCACACGCCGGGCCGGGTGCAGCCCGGGGTCAAGGTGCGCGGGCGCGAATATCTGCGGATCATCTACGGCCCCGACTACACCGAGTCGCTCGACGTGCTGCGCAGGCGCTTCCTGGGAAAGAAGCGCTCGCTGGCGCTGCGCGAGTACGCGCTGGGGCTGGAGGCGCTGTCGCGGCTGGCCGACGGCGAGCCGGGATGGCGGGTCCACGAGCCGGTCTTCGCCGTGCTGGCGCTGGAGTCGGAGCCGGTCGACCCCCGCCTGTGACGGGCATACGTGGGTGATCTGCGGGTAGTTCCCCGGGCCTCGGGGAAGGACCTGCATGGCTACTCAGCACACCCATCAAGAGCATCTGAGCCACGTCGTGTTCATCACGGCGGCGGCGGCCGTGGGCGGGTTCCTGTTCGGCTACGACAGTTCGGTCATCAACGGCGCGGTCGTGGGGATCCAGAACCACTTCCGCGTCGGGGCGTTCGAGATCGGGTTCGTGGTGGCGATCGCGCTGCTCGGCTCGGCCGTGGGCGCCTGGATGGGCGGCCGGCTGGCCGACCGGCTGGGACGCACCCGCTCCATGCAGGTGGCGGCGGTGTTGTTCGCGATCAGCTCGATCGGGCAGATGCTGCCGTTCACCATCTGGGACCTGGGGTTCTGGCGGATCGTCGCGGGGTTCGCCATCGGCATGGCGTCGGTGCTCGGGCCCGCGTACATCGCCGAGGTGGCCCCGCCCGCCTACCGCGGGCGGCTGGGCTCGTTCCAGCAGCTCGCCATCGTGCTCGGCATCGCGGTCTCGCAGCTGGTCAACTATGTGATCGCCAGCATCGCCGGCGGCAACGTCAACAATCATCTCGGGCCGCTGCAGGCCTGGCAGTGGATGCTCGGGGCGTGCGTCATCCCCGCCCTGCTCTACCTGCTGTTCGCCGTGGTCATCCCGGAGTCGCCGCGTTACCTGATCATGTCGGGGCGGAGCAGGAAGGCCCGCGAGGTGCTGGCCGAGGTCGAGGGCGAGGACATCGACCTCGACGCGCGGGTGGCGGAGATCCAGCACGTGCTGCGCACCGAGAAGGTGCCAGGGCTGAAGGACCTGCGCGGGCCCGCGTTCGGGCTGCTGGCGATCGTCTGGATCGGCATCATCCTGTCGGCCTTCCAGCAGCTCGTCGGCATCAACGTGATCTTCTACTACTCGTCCGTGTTGTGGCAGTCGGTCGGCATCAACCAGTCCGACTCGCTGCTGATCAGCTTCTCCAGCTCGATCATCAACATCATCGGCACCTTCATCGCGATCTCGCTGGTCGACAAGATCGGCCGCCGGCCGCTGCTCATGATCGGCTCGGCCGGGATGGCGATCTCGCTGGCCACCGCGGCGTGGGCGTTCAGCGCGGCGCGGCTGGTGGAGGGAGAGGTGTCCCTGCCCAACCCGCAAGGGGCGATCGCCCTCGTGGCGGCGAACGTGTTCGTGCTGTTCTTCGCGCTGTCCTGGGGCGTGGTGGTCTGGGTGCTGCTCGGTGAGATGTTCCCCAACCGCATCCGCGCCGCCGCCCTGGGCGTCGCCGCCGGGGCGCAGTGGATCGCCAACTGGCTGGTCACGGTGTCGTTCCCGGCGCTGTCGGAGTGGAACCTGTCGCTCACGTACGCCGGGTACGCGCTGTTCGCCGCGCTCTCCTTCCTGTTCGTCGCCAAGTGGGTCAAGGAGACCAAGGGCCGCAAGCTGGAAGAGATGGGCTGACACGGCATGGCCGGGGCAGCCGACCCCGGCCACACCGTGTTCACCGGCGGGGGGTTACTTCGTGACGAAGTCCTGGGTCCAGTAGATCCGCCCCTGGCCGTCCTTCTTCGCGCCGACCCCGATGAGGGTGTACCGGCAGTTCATGATGTTGGCCCGGTGGCCGGAGCTGTTCATCCAGGCCCGCACCACGGACGCGGCGGAGGGCTGGCCCCAGGCGACGTTCTCGCCCCACGCACGGAACCCGCTCAGGCCCGCGGCCTCGATGCGCTGCTGCAGGTCGGGGCGGCCGGGGAGCTTGTGCGCCATCTTGCCCTGCTCGGCCATGTCGGAGGAGTGGCCGAAGGCGGCGGCACGGAGTTTCCTGTCGTGCTTGAGCGGCTCGCAGCCGCCCTTGGCGCGTTCGGCGTTGGTCAGCTTGACGACCTCGTTCTCCACGGTCGTGCCCACGGAGCCGGAGGTCGGCGGTGTCGACGGTGTGGAGGTGGCGTCGTCGGCGGGGGAGCACGTCAGCTTCGCGGCCTTGGACTTGACGGTGTGGCCGCGGTAGTCGGTGGCGAACGCGTAATAGGTGCCCGGCCGGCAGCCGGTCTTCAGGGTGATGCGGCCGTCCCTGGTCGCGCCGCTCTTGACGACCGGGTCCCGGCCCGGCACGGCGCGCTTGATGCGGATACGGAGGAGCGCGGGGCCGAAGCATCCGCGGCGCACGGCGGACGCCGTGATCTTCTCAGCCTCGCTGTCGAGCCGGGGCTTGGCCACGCTCACCCGGCACGCGGCCTCGGATGCGGTGGCGGCCTGCGCCGTGCCGAGCGGCGCGCCCAGCGCCGCCACGGTCACGAGACCGGCGAGTGCCCCAAGGGGTCTACGCATAAGGGTGTGCCTCCAGTTGCGATAGACGCTGGATGGGATCGCATTCTGTCGGGAAAGCGACCGATTTGTCATCGAATCGCGATAAATGCAGGTAAACCACGGTGACTCCAGGGGCGTCGGTGGCGATCACGGAGCCCATGGGGAGGCGTGCCCGGCCTGGCCGCCGGTTGAACCGGTTAGGCCATGACCGCCGGTGCGGCGGCATCGTCCCTGGCCACGTACGGCTCCGCGGAGAAAGCGGCTCCGGGAGCACGTCTCGAAACCGTCACGGACCTTGACGTCCCCGTCACCAGGAATTTACGTTCGCCGTACTTATCCGGTTCAGCGAGCCGTTCGGCGGCCTGCGACTCACGAAGAAGCGATCGCTCACCGGCCGACGGGCGGAAGCGCGCTCGCCTTGCCCATGAGAGCGCTCCCAAAAGTCGTCCGGCTCATCGGGGTGTCCAGCAGATGTGCGAACCTTCGCGCCTGAGCGCGGAGGAAGGAGAGAAGCGATGCGAATCCGGGCTCGGATCCTCATCCCGCTCGTGGCGGCGGGCCTGCTGGCCACGGCCTGCACCGGCGGCGGATCCACGCCGAACGCCCCGGCGACACAGCCGCAGGGCCAGGCCGGCGCGGCCAGCGCCGACCCCGACCAGCTACCGCGCAACGAGACCCTGTACACGACCGGCACCCAGTGGGGTCCGCCGCTGAACTACAACCCCATCCGGGAGTGGGACTCCGCCGTGGGCACCAAGGGCCTGGTGTACGAGACGCTGTTCCACTACGACACCAACGCGGCCAAGCTCGTCCCGTGGCTGGCCGAGAGCGGCTCCTGGACCGACGACACCACCTACGAGCTCAAGCTCCGCCAGGGCGTCAAGTGGTCCGACGGCCAGCCGTTCAGCGCCAAGGACGTCGTCTACACCTTCGAGCTCGGCAAGATGGAGACGATCCCCTTCCACAACCTCTGGAACTGGCTGGAGAGCGTCAAGGCGACCGGCGACCGGACGGTGACGTTCACCTTCTCCAAGGCGAACTACCAGGAGTGGGACTACATGCTCTACAGCCGGGCGATGGTCCCCGAGCACGTCTGGAAGGACCGCTCGGAGAAGGAGGTGCTCGACGGCACCAACGACAACCCGGTCGCGACGGGTGCGTACACGTTCATGAGCAAGGACCAGGACCGCGTGGTCCTGCAGCGGCGTGACGACTGGTGGGGCAAGGCGGCACTCAACCTGGACCCCAAGCCCCGCTACATCGTGGACATCGCCACGCCCAGCAACGAGGTCGCGATGGGCATGCTGCTGCAGAAGGGCCTCGATCTCAGCAACAACTTCCTGCCCGGCGTGGCCAACCTGGTGCAGGGCAACTTCGGCCTGACCACCTACTACAAAGAGCCCCCGTACATGTTGTCGGCCAACACCGCCTGGCTGGTGCCCAACACCACGAAGAAGCCGATGGACGACCCCGCCTTCCGCAAGGCGCTGGCCTCGTCGATCGACGTCAAGAAGATCGTGGAAAGCGTGTACGGCAACCTCGTCAAGGCGTCGAGCCCGACCGGCCTGCTCCCGCAGTGGGACACGTACGTGGACCAGAACGTGGTCTCCTCCTCCGGCTTCACCTTCGACACGGGCAAGGCCAAGAAGCTGCTGGCCGACGCCGGCTACAAGGACGGCGACGGCGACGGATTCGTGGAGAACAAGGACGGCTCCAAGATCAGCCTGACGCTCATCGTGCCGTCGGGCTGGACCGACTGGATGGAGTCGGCCCGGTCGATCGCGGCCAGCGCCAAGGCCGCCGGCATCCAGATCACGCCCGACTTCCCCGACTTCAACGCCCTGGTGGAGAAGCGCACCGCGGGCGACTTCGACCTGCTCATCAACAACGAGCGCCAGCTGTCCAACTCGCCGTACACCTACTACGAGTACATGTTCCAGCTGCCGGTCAGGAAGCAGCAGAACACGGTCAACTTCGCCCGCTACGAGAACGAGAAGGCCTGGGACCTCGTGCAGCAGCTCGACCAGGTCAAGACCGACGACACCGCCGGCATGCAGAAGATCATCTCGCAGCTCCAGCAGATCCACTTCGACGACATGCCGATCATCCCGCTCTGGTACAACGGCCTGTGGGCGCAGCACAGCACCAGCGTGTGGAAGAACTGGCCGTCCGCGGAGGGCAGCGCACCCAAGACCGGCGCCGTCATGTGGCGTAACTGGTTCGAGCTGGGCGGCTTCGAGACGCTCACCCAGCTCCAGCCCGCCGGCTCCTGACCTCTGCCCGTCCGCCCCTCCGCCCCGCTCGCGGCACGCTCCGCCAGGGGCGGAGGGCCCTCCCGGAGAACACGCGTGCGCCGTTACTTCAGCAGGAAACTGCTCATCTACGGATTGACCTTCTTCGTCGCCGTCACGGTCAACTGGCTGATCCCGCGCTTCATGCCGGGTGACCCGGTGGCGAGCATGGTGGCGCGGGCGAACGTCGCCCAGCCCGAGGCCGTCGAGGCGATGCGGGCCTACTACAACGACCTGTTCGGCTTCGACCAGCCGCTCTGGCAGCAGTACGTGAACTTCTGGGGCGCCATGTTCCAGGGCGACTTCGGGATCAGCATCTGGTTGTTCCCGACACCGGTCAGCACCGTGATCAACGGGGCGGTGCCGTACACGCTGGGTCTGATCGTCCCGTCGGTGCTGCTCAGCTGGGTCGTGGGCAACCGGTTCGGCGCCTACGCCGCCCGGCGCAAGCTGCTCGACAACACCGTGCTGCCCGTCGGCTACGTGCTGACGGCCATGCCGTACATGTGGCTGGCGGTGCTGCTGGCCTGGGCGCTCGGCGTGATCGCCGGCCTCTTCCCGGTCGCCGGCGGCTACAGCTTCTCGATGCGGCCCAACTGGTCGTGGACGTTCGTGCTGGACCTGCTGCACCACTGGACCCTGCCGTTCCTGTCGCTGTTCCTGGTGGCGCTGGGCGGCTGGGCCATCGGCATGCGCAACATGATCATCTATGAGCTGGAGTCCGACTACTCCAACTACCTGTCGGCGCTCGGCGCGCCCGCCCGGCTCATCCGCAGGTACGCCTTCCGCAACGCCGTCCTGCCCCAGATCACCGGCCTGGCCCTGCAACTGGGCGTGCTCGTGGCGGGAGCCCTCGTCACCGAGATCGTCTTCGCCTACCCGGGGCTCGGCAGCCTGATTCTCAAGGCGATCCAGAACCAGGACTTCTTCCTGCTCCAGGGCACGTTCCTGTTCATCGTGCTGGGCGTGCTGATCGCCAACTTCATCATCGACATCGTCTATGTCGTGGTCGATCCGCGGACCAGGGCGGGAATGGCGGGTGCGCAGGCATGACGGCACTTCAGGAAACCGCGCCGCGCGAGCGCGAGGGGGTGCGCCGCGAGGCGCTGCACTTCGCCGTGCGCAACGCCAAGCTGATGACCGGGTTCGCCATCGTGGTCGTCCTGCTCGTGCTGGGCATGGTGGGGCCGTGGCTGGTGGGCGGCGCACCCAACGACTACGGCACCCGCCCCATGAGCCCGCCGTCGGCCGAGCACTGGCTCGGCACCACCACGTTCGGCCAGGACATCTTCCTGCAGTTCGTGCACGGCCTGCGTGCCACCTTCCTCGTGGGCGTCATCGGCGGTGGCATCGCGGCGGTCATCGGCATGCTCGTGGGATTCGTGGCCGGCTACCGGGGCGGCGCCGTCGACGAGGTGCTCAACATGCTGACGAACGTCATCCTCGTCATCCCCACGCTGGCCGTGCTGCTGATCATCAACGCCTACCTGGGCATCCGGAGCGTGGCCGTGCAGGGCCTGTTCATCGGCCTGACGCAGTGGCCGTGGGCGGCGCGGGCGATCAGGGCGCAGACGTTCTCGCTGCGCACCCGCGAGTTCGTGGACCTGGCGCGCATGAGCGGAGCGGGCACCTGGCGCATCGTCTCCAGGGAGATCGCGCCCAACATGAGCTCCTACCTGTTCATGACATTCATCCTGCTGTTCGGCGGCGCGATCCTCATCGCCTCCTCGCTCGACTTCATCGGCCTCGGCCCGACCGAGGGCGTCTCGCTGGGCCTGATGTTGCAGAACGCCAACCAGTGGAGCGCGCTCCAGCTCGGCATGTGGTGGTGGTTCGTGCCGCCGGGAGCCGGCATCACGGCGATCGTCGGCGCCCTCTACGTCGCCAACGTCGGGCTCGACGAGGTCTTCAACCCGAAACTGAGGGAGACATGAGTCTGCAGGTCAGCGAGCTGAAGGTGTACTACAAGACGCTCAAGGGCGAGGTGCGCGCGCTCGACGGCATGACCTTCGAGCTCGGCGACGGCGAGATCCTCGGCCTGGTCGGCGAGTCCGGCTGCGGCAAGAGCACGCTGGGCAAGAGCCTCATCCGCATGGACGGCCGCATGCGCCACGTCGGCGGCATGGTCGTGCTCGACGGCCGGGAACTGCCGATCGGCGACGACCGCGCGATGAACGACTTCCGCTTCCGCGAGGTCTCCCTCATCCCGCAGTACGCCATGAGCGCGCTCAACCCGACCCGCAAGCTGCGCAGAATGGTCACCGAACTGCTCAGGTCGAGGGGCGCGGAGGTCGACACCGCCGAGCTGGAGCGCCGGATGGACCAGGTCGGCCTGCCCCGCGAGGTGCTCGACCGCTACCCGATCGAGCTGTCGGGCGGCATGAAGCAGCGCATGGTGATGGTGATCTCCACGCTGCTCGACCCGTCGCTGCTGATCGCCGACGAGGTCACCTCGGCCCTCGACGTCTCCACGCAGAAGGCCGTCGCCCGCGCCCTGCTGGGCTTCCGCGAGAGCGGCTACGTCAAGAGCATGATCTTCGTCACGCACGACATCGCGCTCACCCACCACATCGCCGACACGATCATGGTCATGTACGCCGGCAGGCTCACCGAGAAGGCGCCGGCCGACGCGATCGTCAAGGCGCCCCGCCACCCGTACACGAAAATGCTGCTCGACTCCCTGCCCGAGGTCGGCGTGCGGCACGCCGACCGCAGGCTGGAGGGCATCCCCGGGAGCCCGCCCTCGCTGCTCGACCCGCCGGCCGGCTGCCGCTTCCGCGCCCGCTGCCCGATCGCGGGGGACGAGTGCGCGCAGGACCCGCCGGTGGCCGAGCTCGCCCCCGACCACCACGTCGCATGCTGGAAGGCCTGATGCTCAGACTCGACGACGTCACCAAGGAATTCAGGATCGGCGCCTTCGGCGGCAAGAGCGTCACGGCCGTACGGGAGGTGAGCTTCGAGGTCGCCCCCGGCGAGGTCGTGTCGCTGATCGGGGAGAGCGGCAGCGGCAAGAGCACGATCGGCCGGATGATCCTCGGGCTGAACCCGGTCACCCGCGGCTCGATCACCTTCGACGGGCGGCCCGTACGGGCGGACAAGGAGTACTACCGCCACATCCAGGGCATCTTCCAGGACCCGTTCAGCTCGTTCAACCCGGTGTTCAAGGCCGACCGCGTCTACGGCATGATCAAGGAGACGTACTACCCGGCCGTCCCCCAGGCCGAGTGGGAGGAGCGGGTCGAGGCGGCGCTGCGCGACGTGCGGCTCAACCCCGGCCAGGTCCTCGGCAGATACCCCCACCAGCTGAGCGGCGGCCAGCTGCAGCGCCTGCTCATCGCCCGCGCGCTGCTGCTGGACATCAAGCTGCTGGTCGCCGACGAGATCACCAGCATGCTCGACGCCTCCACCCGCATCGACGTGCTCAACCTGCTGGCCGAGCTGAAGACCCGAGGGCTGGGCGTGCTCTACATCACGCACGACCTGTCGCTCGGCACCTACCTCGCCGAGCGCACCATGGTGCTGCGCCGGGGGAGCATCGTGGAGATGGGGCTGACCGGCGGCGTCTTCGGCGACCCGCTGCACCCGTACACGCGCGAGCTGCTGTCGGCCGTGCCGCGCCTCAACCAGGCGTGGGACGACGCCACGCCGGTGGACTCCTGCGTCTACCACGAGCGCGGGGCCACCGGCGCCCTGATCGAGGCCGAGCCGGGGCACTTCGTGGCGTGCGCCCGGCTGGACACCTGCCCCTAGGAGTTGCCTGTGAGTTCGTACCGTCCGCTGCACGACGGCTGGTTCCTGTCGGCCGTCCCGGGGGGACCGGCGGACGTGCCCGCCCCTGTCACCACGGGCAGCGTGCCCGCGACCGTGCCCGGGTGTGTGCACACCGACCTGCTCGCCGCCGCTCTCATCGACGACCCCTACCTCGGCGACAACGAGGAACGGCTGGCCTGGATCGGGCGCACCGCCTGGGTCTACCGGACCTCCTTCGCCTGGTCGCCGGACGAGCACGAGCGCACCGACCTGGTGTGCGAGGGCCTCGACACGGTCGCCACCGTCGAGCTCAACGGGGTGCGGCTCGCGGCCACGGCCAACGAGCACCGCTCCTACCGCTTCCCGGTACGCCACCTGCTGCGCGAGGGCGGCAACACCCTCACCGTGCGCTTCGACTCGGCCTACGACTACGCCGGGGAACGCAGGGCGGCGCTCGGCGAGCGGCCCGCCTCGTACGCGGAGCCGTACATGTTCGTCAGGAAGACCGCCTGCAACTTCGGCTGGGACTGGGGGCCGACCGTGGTCACCGCCGGGATCAGCCGCCCGATCGGGTTGGAGAGCTGGAGCGGCGCCCGCCTGGCCGAGGTGCGGCCGATCGCGCACGCCGACGGCCGGGTGGAGGTGCACGTACGGGTCGAGCGGGTCACCGAGGAGCCGGTCACCGTGACCGCCGAGGTCGCGGGGGTGCGCGCCGGGCAGCAGGTCGACGGGCGCGCGGCCGTGCTGGCGCTGCGGGTGCCCGACCCGGAGCCGTGGTGGCCCCGGGGGTACGGCGGCCAGCCCCTCCACGACCTGACCGTACGCCTCGGCCGGCAGGAGTGGCGCGGGCGGATCGGCTTCCGCTCGGTCGAGCTGGACCGGGAGGCGTTCAGGGTCCGGGTGAACGGGGTGCCGGTCTTCGTCAGGGGCGTCAACTGGATCCCCGACGACTGCTTCGCCCCCCGGATCACCCGGGAGCGGCTGGCCGAGCGGTTCGGCCAGGCCATCGCCGCCGGGGTCAACCTGCTGCGCGTCTGGGGCGGCGGCCGGTACGAGAGCGACGCCTTCTACGACCTGGCCGACGAGCTGGGCCTGCTCGTCTGGCAGGACTTCCCGTTCGCCTGCGCCGCCTACCCGGAGGAGGAGCCCTTCCGCTCCGAGGTCGAGGCGGAGGCCAGGCAGAACGTCGCCAGGCTGGCCCCGCACCCGAGCCTCGTGCTGTGGTGCGGCAACAACGAGAACCTGGAGGGTCACGCCGACTGGGGCTGGCGGGAGCGGCTGGAGGGCCGGAGCTGGGGCGCGGGGTTCTACCACGACCTGCTGCCGTCGATCGTGGCCGAGCTCGACCCCACCCGCCCGTACTGGCCGGGCAGCCCCTACTCCGGCGCGCCCGGCCTGCCCCCGAACGACCCGTCCGCCGGTACGGTCCATATCTGGGACGTGTGGAACCGCGAGGACTACACCCGCTACGCCGCCTACCGGCCCCGGTTCGTGGCCGAGTTCGGCTTCCAGGGGCCGCCGGCGTACGCGACCGTGCGCCGTGCCTCCTCCGACGAGCCGCTGACGCCCGGCTCCTCCCACCAGAAGGCCGTCGACGGGCACGCCAAGCTGCTGCGCGGGCTGGGCGAGCACCTGCCGGCGCCGGAGACGTTCGACGACTGGCACTACCTGACCCAGCTCAACCAGGCGCGGGCCATGGCGTTCGGGATCGAGCGCTTCCGTGCCCTCATGCCGTACTGCATGGGGACGATCGTCTGGCAGCTCAACGACTGCTGGCCGGTCACGTCCTGGTCGGCGGTCGACGGCGACGGACGGCTCAAACCGCTCTGGTATGCGCTGCGCCGCGCCTACGCCGACCGGCTGCTCAGCGTCCAGGACGGCGCGCTGGCCGTGGTGAACGACAGCGGCGAGCCGTGGTCGGGAGATCTGCGCTTCGTACGGCGGCGGCTGACCGGCGAGCCGCTGGCCAAGGAGGTCGTGGCGGTCCGGGCGGCGCCGAGGTCGGTGCTCAGGGTGGCCTTGCCCGGCTCCGTCGCGACCCCTGACGACCCGGCGGGCGAGTTGCTCACGGCCGAGCTGGACGCCGAGCCGGGCACGGTCCGCACCACCCACTGCTACGCCGAGGACACCGCCATGGCCTTCCCCGAGGCCGTCTACGACGCCCGCGCGGAACGGGTGCCCGGGGGTTACCGGGTGACGGTCACCGCCGGCAGCGTGCTGCGCGAGCTGGCGCTCTTCCCCGATCGGCTCGACCCGGGCGCGGCCGTGGACGACCAGCTCGTCACGCTGCTGCCGGGGGAGAGGGCGGTCTTCCACGTCACCACGGACCGGGAGCTGGACACCGGCGCGCTGACCCGCTTCCCCGTGCTGCGCTGCGTCAACGAGCGCGCGCCCGCGGGCCGGGCTCAGCGCTCGTTGCCGGCGCGCAGCCAGGTGATGTAGTCGGCGGCGGCGCGCTCGACGTCGTAGCCGGGCCGGAAGCCGGTGTCCTGCCGCAGACGGGTGATGTCGAGGTAGGTCTGCCCGCCGGTTCCGCCGGTGGGCAGACCTACCTCGGCGCCGGGGACGACCTTCCTGATCGCGGCGATGACCTCGGCGTTGGACGTCGCGCGCCCGGACGCGACGTTGTAGGTGCGGTGGTTCAGCCGGTCGGCGAGCTGGAGGAGCGCGATGGCGCGGGCCGTGTCCTTCACGTAGCACAGGTCGATCGCGTCCTCCGCGTGCGCCGGCGCGGGCAGAGCCGACAGGTCGGGCTCGGTCCCGCGAACGGCGGCGTGAACGAGTTCGGGTGCCGCGAAGAACAGCGCCCCGTGGGGGTCGCGCGGTCCCCAGGTGGCCGAGATGCGGTAGTTGACGACCTCGAGGCCGGTGGCGTCGGCCAGGTGCTCGCCGAGCAGCTCGCCGATCTTCTTGAAGGTCGGGATGGCGTGGAACGACGTCATGGGCAGGGGCAGGTCCTCATGGAGCGCGCCCTCGTCCGCCAGGCCGGAGTAGACGCCGATCGTGCTCGCGACACCCACGCGCCGCACCCCCCAGTCCCGGGCGGCCTGCATGACGTTGAGCAGGCCGCCGAGCGCCTTGCGGGTGGCTTCGACGGGCCGGCCGGGATCGGGCGGCCAGGGCATGGATCCGGCGAGGTGCACGATGCCGGTGACCTCGTGGCGTTCGCCGACGTCGAGCAGGGTGCGCAGGTCGGTGATGTCGGCCTGCTCCACCGCCACCTTCGCGCCGGCGAGGTAGGCGGGCGGCTCGGTCGCGCTCCGCTGGACCAGCACGCTTTCCTGGCCCATGTCGGAGAGCGCCTGGACGGTGTGCGAGCCGATGAATCCGAGACCGCCGGTTACCAAGATCATGATGACTCCCGTCTGAGGGCCGCGGCCGCCGCGCACGGGGTGAACACGTCGCGGCAGGCCACGCGATAAACGGATCGTTGTTCCGAAAAGATACGGATCGGTGTTCCGTTTGTCAACGAGCCGTCGGGCGGGGGCTATGGTCTTGGCTGCGGGGCGATCAGCGGCGGTGGTGGAACCGGCGGCGGGCCATGCTGACGACCACGGCGACGACCCACACCACGAGCAGCACCTTGAAGATGCCGAACCCGCCGAAGAACAGCCCCGCCATCATGGCCACGAACAGCAGGGGCACGATCGGGTGCGGACCGCGGTGGCGCCGCCATGAGTGCTGGTGGGGCCGGCCCCAGTGCATGTCGCGGTGCATGTCGCGGTGCAGGTCGCGGTGCAGGTCGCGGTGCGCGTGGCGCATCTGCTGCATCTGCCGGCGGTGCGCGTGCATCACCGCCCGCCAGTCGTCCATGCCGGGCTGCGGCGTCGGCGCGTGATGGTCGTGCCCGGGGAGGTCGGCCGTGATGCTCGCCAGGTCGCGGGCCGTTTTCGCGGCCAGCGTCCGGTCGATGCGCTCGTCGAGCTCCTCGTGGGTCAGGCGGCCCTCGGCGAAGTGCTCACGCAGGGCGGCCATCGTCTGCTCGCGCTCGGCGTCGCCGATGCGCAGATCGTTGCGGTCCATGTGCGGCTCCTCGCTGTCTCCGGACCGGCCATCGCGTGCGCCGGCCGTCCGTGTGGTCATTCCTCGCCCGGCTCGTCGTCGGCGAGGACGTGGTAGAGCTTGCGCCGGGTCTCCACCAGAGTCTTACGCGCTTCGCGGATCTGTGCGTCGTTGCCGGTCTGCAGGATCTGCATCATGGCGAACGCCGACTGCCGCGCGATGTGCCAGAGGTCGGCGGTGTTGTCGTCGATGTCGGGGCGCATCTCGTCCCAGGGGGCCCTGACCTCGTCGGCGTGCGTCTCGACGTACGCGCTGCCCTGCTCGGTGAGGCGGTAGGCCTTGCGGCCCTCGTGCTCCTCCGAGATCACCAGGCCCTCGTCGGTGAGCTGCTGCAACGCCGGGTAGACGGCGCCGGGGCTGGGCTTCCAGCCGCCCTCGCTGCGCTCGGCGATCTCCTGGATGATCTGGTAGCCGTTGCGCGGCTCCTCGGAGAGCAGGGCCAGGATCGCGGCGCGCACGTCGCCCCGCTTCGCCTTGCGACCCCTGCCGCGGTGCCCGCCGCTCCACGGGCCGCCGAAGCCGCCGGGGCCGCTCCACGGGCCGCGCCCGAAGTCGAACGGGAATCCGGGGCCACCCCTCCTGCCGCGGTGGCGGTGCTCGTGCGGGCCGCCGCGGTGATGGTGGTGGCCGCCCATCTGCTCGAAGGCGTCGCTCATGGCCCTGAAGGCCTCGCGGGCGGCGCGCTTGTATTCGTGCGCGCCCGGCCAGGGGCCTCCCGCTGCTTGTGCTGAACTCATTTTTCCCCCTATATCGCGATCTGTTCTCGATGGGTCAAAGATATATCGATGAAATGACGTTCCGCAAGTCACGAAAAGGTGTGAGCCACATCACGAAAAAGTTGCGGAATCTGGGAACAGTTCGGGGGAGGCGCACGTTGTTCAGAGCAGACGAGGTCGTTCCGCGTCGGCAGGGCTGGGGGGTGCTGTCGCCGCGGAGACGACCTCGTCTGCGTTCGCGGGCACTTTCCTCTCGGGTCGTCGCCCTGGTGCCCGGGATGCACGGCATGCCTCGCCGCGTAAAGAAGGTCTTTGCCGTACAGTCCGGATCATGATGGGGCACACGCACGCGATGACCGGGGCCATCGCCTGGCTGGGGCTGGCGCCGCCCCTTGCGGCGCTGCCGCTGCTGAACGAGTCCACCCGGTTCGTGGAGACCGGGATCATGGCCACCGCGCTCAGTCCCGCCGAGTTGATCGCCGGCGCCATCATCTGTGCGGGCGCCGCGATGCTGCCCGACCTCGACCATCCGAGTGCGACGATCGCTCAGACGTTCGGGCCGCTGACATGGGCGCTCAGCAAGTTCGTGTCCTGGATCGGCGGCGGCCACCGCGGCGCCACCCACTCGCTCCTGTTCGCCGTGGCCATCGGGCTCGGGGCCCACTGGCTGGCCAACACCTATCCGATCGGGCGCGACATCATGGTCGTGCTGCTCATCGGCCTGGCGTTGCGCGCCATCGGCGTCGGCATCCCCGGCAACAAGCTCGGCTCGATCATGATCAACATCGGCATGACCGCCGGGCTCTACGCCGTCTTCCTCTCCCTCGAGGTGGGGTACGCCTGGCTCGGGCTGGCCGTGGCGGTCGGAAGCTTCACCCACGTCGTCGGCGACTGCATGACCGAACGCGGGTGCCCCGTTCTGTGGCCGCTCGGGGCGAAGTTCGTCCTGCCCTGGAAGATCGGCATCAAGACGGGCAGGAAGTTCGAGCAGAAGATCCTCGCGCCGGTCCTGTCCGTGGCCATCATCGGGCTGCTGTACTGGCGTCTCGTACCCGTTTAACTTGATGTCGAGATACTTTTCCAGATATCTTGATATCGAGACACCTGCCGCGCAGTCGCGACTTAGGCGTACCTAACGTGCTTACTTGTCCGCGCGTGCGGCAGGATTTGGGGAGTGAACCCGACGCAGCGAGCGGAGTGGAGACCCGACGCAGGAGGGGTTCCGCGAAGTGAGTGAGGAGGGTGAACGACCCATGAGTGCGAGTGAACCCGACGCAGCGAGCGGAGTGGAGACCCGACGCAGGAGGGGTTCCGCGACGTGAGTGAGGAGGGTGAACGACCCATGAGTGCGAGTGAACCCGACGCAGCGAGCGGAGTGGAGACCCGACCCTGGTGGGGTTCCGCGACGTGAGTGAGGAGCGGGGAGCCACCCGCAAGCCTGAAAGATGTCTGATGGAGGAGGCGAACCACCGTGTCCGCGAACAGCTTCGGCAGCCGTGACACGCTACGCGTCGGCGACGCGTCATACGAGATCTTCCGGCTGGACGCCGTCGAGGGCGCCGCACGCCTCCCGTACAGCCTGAAGATCCTGCTGGAAAACCTCCTCCGCACCGAGGACGGCGCCAACATCACCGCCGACCACATCCGCGCGCTCGGAGGATGGGACCCGAAGGCGGCGCCGAGCGTGGAGATCCAGTTCACGCCCGCGCGCGTCATCATGCAGGACTTCACGGGCGTGCCGTGCGTGGTCGACCTGGCCACGATGCGCGAGGCCGTAGGCGACCTCGGCGGCGACCCGGCCAGGATCAACCCGCTCGCGCCCGCCGAGATGGTCATCGACCACTCGGTCATCGTCGACTACTTCGGCCATCCCGACGCCTTCCAGCGCAACGTCGAGCGCGAATACCAGCGCAACCACGAGCGTTACCAGTTCCTGCGCTGGGGCCAGACGGCCTTCGACGAGTTCAAGGTGGTGCCGCCCGGCACCGGCATCGTCCACCAGGTCAACATCGAGCACCTGGCCCGCGTGGTCATGACCCGCGACGGCAAGGCCTACCCCGACACGTGCGTCGGCACCGACTCCCACACCACGATGGAGAACGGCATCGGCGTCCTCGGCTGGGGCGTGGGCGGCATCGAGGCCGAGGCCGCGATGCTCGGCCAGCCGATCTCGATGCTCATCCCACGGGTGGTCGGCTTCAAGCTCAGCGGCAAGCTGCCCGCCGGCGCGACGGCCACCGACCTGGTCCTGACGATCACCGAGATCCTGCGCAAGCACGGCGTGGTCGGCAAGTTCGTCGAGTTCTACGGCGAGGGCGTCGCGTCGGTGCCGCTGGCCGACCGGGCCACGATCGGCAACATGAGCCCCGAGTTCGGCTCCACATGCGCGATCTTCCCGATCGACGGCCAGACCGTCGACTACCTCCGCCTGACCGGGCGCTCCGAGGAGCAGATCGCTCTTGTCGAGGCGTACGCCAAGGCGCAGGGTCTCTGGCTCGACCCGTCCGCGCCCGAGCCCGTCTTCTCCGAGTACATCGAGCTCGACCTCGCCACGGTCGTGCCGTCCATCGCCGGCCCCAAGCGCCCGCAGGACCGCATCGCCCTGTCGGCCGCCAAGGAGACCTGGCGTCACGACGTCGAGAACTACGTGGAGGACGGCGTCGACGAGGCGTCCAAGGAGTCCTTCCCGGCCTCCGACTCGCCGGCCTCCAACTCCACGGCCAACGGCGGCCGGCCGCACAAGCCGGTGCCGGTCACGCTGGCCGACGGCACCTCGTTCGAGATCGACCACGGCATCGTCTCGATCGCCGCGATCACCTCGTGCACCAACACCTCCAACCCGTACGTCATGCTCGGCGCGGCGCTGCTGGCCCGCAACGCGGTGGAGAAGGGCCTGACCCGCAAGCCGTGGGTCAAGACCTCGCTGGCCCCCGGGTCGCAGGTCGTCACCGGCTACTTCGAACGTTCGGGGCTCCAGCCGTACCTCGACAAGATCGGTTTCAACCTCGTCGGCTACGGCTGCACCACCTGCATCGGCAACTCGGGCCCGCTGCTGCCGGAGATCTCGGAGGCCGTGCAGGCCAACGACCTGGCCGTCACCGCCGTGTTGTCGGGCAACCGCAACTTCGAGGGCCGCATCAACCCCGACGTCAAGATGAACTACCTGGCCTCGCCGCCGCTGGTGGTGGCGTACGCGCTGGCCGGGACCATGGACCTCGACCTCGAGACCGAGCCGCTCGGCCTCGGCAGCGACGGCGAGCCGGTCTACCTGCGCGACATCTGGCCCGCGCCGGACGAGATCGCGGCCGTGGTCAACTCCTCGATCGGGCGCGACATGTTCGAGCGCGACTACGCCGACGTCTTCAAGGGCGACGACCACTGGCGCTCGCTGCCGATCCCGACCGGCGACACCTTCGAGTGGGACCCTGACTCGACCTACGTCCGCAAGGCCCCCTACTTCGACGGCATGCCGGAGAAGCCGGAGCCGGTGTCGGACATCACCGGCGCCCGCGTACTGGTCAAGGTCGGCGACTCGGTCACCACCGACCACATCTCGCCTGCCGGCTCCATCAAGGTGGGTACGCCGGCCGCGCAATACCTGAAGTCCCACGGGGTCGAGGTGAAGGACTTCAACTCCTACGGCTCGCGTCGTGGCAACCACGAGGTGATGATCAGGGGCACGTTCGCCAACATCCGCCTGCGCAACCAGATCGCCCCCGGCACCGAGGGCGGCTACACCCGTGACTTCACCCAGCCCGACGGCCCGGTGTCGTTCATCTACGACGCCTCGGTCAACTACGCGGCCCAGGGAACGCCGCTGGTGGTGCTGGCGGGCAAGGAATACGGCTCCGGCTCCTCGCGCGACTGGGCGGCCAAGGGCACGGCGCTGCTGGGCGTCCGCGCGGTCATCGCCGAGTCGTACGAGCGCATCCACCGCTCCAACCTGATCGGCATGGGCGTGCTCCCGCTGCAGTTCCCCGAGGGCGCCTCGGTGGAGAGCCTCGGCCTGACGGGGGAGGAGACGTTCGACATCACGGGCGTCGAGGAGCTCAACAAGGGCGGCATCCCGCGCACGGTGCACGTCAAGGCCGGCGACGTCGAGTTCGACGCGGTGGTGCGCATCGACACGCCGGGCGAGGCCGACTACTACCGGCACGGCGGCATCATGCAGTACGTTCTGCGGTCGTTGCTCGCGAAGTGAACGTCCCGACCTCCCGGCCGGTCAAGAGCCGGCCGGGAGCGACGGAGCCCGGCTCGTCGCCGGGGTTGGGCGCGATCTTCACGCGCCCGTTTCGGGGGAACCACCCGACACCATGAGAGCCGCCCGGCGGAACACCCTCCGCCGGGCGGCTTCTCGCTCCCCAGGCGGCCCTCCGCCACGGATCACGGATCACGGATCACGGATCACGGATCACGGATCACGGATCACGCTGGTCACGAGCCGGCGGCCGGTCGCTCGGGTCTGCGTCGCAGGCCCGCGACCCACCCGCCGCCGTCTCACCGGTCAGGTCACCGGTCAGGTCATCGGGCAGCTCACTGGTCAGCTCACTGGGCGGGTCACCGGGCAGGTCGAGAGGCTTTGCGGTCAGGCGACTCTGGTGGCGGGTGCCGACCAGGTGTCGCAGGCGGCGGGAGAGACGGCGCCGTAGCCGCGTTTGAGCCAGTAGGCCCGGCTTGACCCCTTGCCGTGGGTGCGGTGGCCGTCATCGTCGTCGCCGCTCGCCCGGGTCGCGTCGAGCAGCGCCGCCCAGTCGCGTTCGGAGCGGGCCAGGGAGCGCCAGACGCTGCCCAGGAAGACTCCGGACAGGCAGTCGGCCTGGAGTTCGTAGCGGCGCTTCAACCGGTCCGCGTGGCTGCGGTCGGCGCGTGCCCTGGCCTCGTAGGAGCGGCGGATGCCGAGCAGGCTCTGCAGGTGGTGACCGTACTCGTGGGCGGCCACCTTGAACGGGAAGAGGTCGGTCCTGTTCTCGATCCACCGGCCGGTCAGCGGGAAGACCACGGTGGCGCGCTCGGTGCAGTAGAAGGCGTCGGCGTACGCGGGCCAGCGCATCCCGCACACGGTGCTCGCCGGCTCCTCGAAGTAGCGGACGACGGGCTTGTGAAACGTACGCCCTGCCCGCTCAACGTATGCACCCCACGACTTGTCCAGACATTTCACGACCGTCTGGAGGTACTCCCGGGTGCGCGGAACGCCGCCGGAGACGATCGGGGTCTCGGGGCATGAGGTCGCGGCCAGCTTGCCTGCCTTCTTGGGGAACGGGCTGCGTACGGGCGCCGCCTGCGCGGGCGGGGCGGTCAGGCAGACGGACGCCAGAACAGCGGCGAGGGCCAGGACACGCGTCATCGGGAGGGATCGCACGCTCGCCAGCTTATTGATCTGCAAAGTGTGGCACGATGAGAGAGCCACCCGGCGAAGCTCTTTTTCGCCGGGCGGCGAATCTCCTAGAGCATGCGTTTCAGCACGGTGACCGCTTCCTCGACGACCTCCTCGGGGGCGGTGCCGACGAAGAAGTCGAACCTGTCCGGCGAGATGGCGCGGATCTGCTCGATCATCGCCCAGCTTGTCTTGGCCAACCCGGTCCCGTCACGGCCTATCCGGACATGGGTGAGATATCCGCGCTCCCGGGTGGTCAGAGGTACGGCAAAGACGAGCCCGAGCCTCGACTGGTTGAGGTTGTCGTTGCTGACGATCAGAGAGGGACGGTCGAAACCCTGCTCGCGACCGGTCGGACTGCTGAACCTGGTGAACCAGATATCACCTTGCGTCAGTTTCATCCTTCTCCTCGGGAAATGTGATTAGACCGTCCCATTCGGGCGCGATCCGACGGGAGCGGGGGCGTGGACCGAGCACCTGTTCGCGTTCGGTCAGGTAGTCGGCCCAGCCTTCTGGGTCTTCGCGCTGCGTCTGCCCGACCTGCTCGTTCACGGTCTGCCAGAACTGCTTCTGCTCGTAGTCGGCGATGGCGTTGTGCAGCACCTCGGTCATGGTTCGACCCTCCTGGCGGGCGATTCGGGCTAGGCGGTCTCGGGTTGTGACGCTGACGCGTATCGTCGTCGCGGCTTTAGACTTCATGCTCATACTCCAGAGGCTACGTCTGCGTCGTGGAAAAGAATACACGAGCCGGTCACTCTTGGAGCAGGAATGGCAACAGAGAGTAAAGATGGTTGACTCTCCTGCATGACTGATGCGGCATTGCTGCTCATCGTGGGTGGACTGGCGGTTTTTGCGGGCGCGGTCGTGCAGGGTGGGGTGGGTGTCGGGCTGGGGTTGGTGGCCGTGCCCGTGCTGACGATGATCGAGCCCGGCCTGATGCCGGGCGCCGTCCAGATGGTCAACCTGGCGATGCCACTGTTCACGCTGGCCTCGGAATGGCGGCGGGTGGAGTGGCGCGGAGTGGGGTTCGCGCTGCTGGGCAGGCTGCCGGGGAGTGTCATCGGTGCACTCATTATTGTCTACACATCCATATATGCCAGGAGCGTCTTCGTGGCGGTCATGGTGGTGATCGCCGTGCTCCTGACCGCCAGGGCGATGAGCGTGCCGCGCACCGGCGTGACGCTCACCTCCGCCGGTTTCGTCTCCGGCATCACCGGCACCGCGACGGGCATCGGCGGGCCGCCCATCGCGCTGGTGTACCAGAGCGCGGAGGGCCCGCAGATCAGGGCGACGCTCGCGGCGTTCTTCTGTCTGAGCGCGCTGCAGTCGCTGGGGATCCTGGCCCTGGTGGGCGAACTGCCCGTGCAGGCGGTGGCGGCGGGGGCGACGCTGGTCGTGCCCATGGCCATCGGGTTCCTGGCGTCGGGGCCGCTGCGGCGCTACCTCGACGGCGGCAGGGCCCGGATGGCGGTGCTCGTGGTGGCGACCGCCTCGGCGCTGAGCCTGATCGCCCAGAACGTCGTCATCGGCCTGCCCTGACCGGCCCGCCGTGACGGCCGTGAGGTGGGCCCGCCCTCCTCGTACGGACACCGTCGTGCCCCGGACCTCACCGGCACGGCCCGGACGCCGGCGCTCGGCTCGGCTTCCGGTCATGCGTACTGCCGGGTGGCGCAGCAGGCGTCGGTGGTCGGGTCAGGGTCTCGATTGCGGGCGGGGACGTGCCGGGTGGCCCGGGTGCCCGCTCGTGTGCCGGGGCGCCCCGGCCGGCGGTTACGCGTCGCTCGGGCCCGGGCGCCAGCCGGTGCGCTGGGCCCAGGTGTCGGCGCGGCGCACCATGGCCCACACGTACGGTTCCTTGGCGGCGACGTACTCGTGCCGCGCGTCACGGAACCGCTCGGCGCACCGCCGTTTCACCTCGGCGAACTCTGCCGCGGCCTCGGGGTGCGCGCGAAGGTAGTCGCGGAACAGCAGCGGCAGTTGCTGGGAGAAGCTGCCGAGTTCGCGTACGTGCACATGAGTCCTGCGCTGCAGGTGTCCCGGCGCCTCGCGGAAGTAACGTTTGGTCAGTTCCGGATTGCCCGCCCGGTGGACCAGCCCGACCCGCTCAAGCGGGCCCTTGTACGCCTCCAGCGGTTCGAACGAGCGCACGGCGACCTGCACGTCGATCACGGGCTTGGCGGCCAGTCCGGGCACCGACGTCGACCCGATGTGGTCGATCCGCACCGCGACCGAGCCGAGCGCCGCCCGCATCCTGCGGCCGAGCGTGGCGAACGTCGCGGCCCAGCCCGGGTCGTGGTCGACGATCTCGACCGGATCTCCCATGCCCCCATTGTCACCGCACCCAACCCGGCGCGACGCCGGCCCGCCGACCCCGCTCCGCCGACCCCGCTCCGCCGACGCGGACGGCGGCTCCGTCGATGGTCGGCTCTGCCCGGAGCGATCACGCGGCGGGCGCACAGCCCGTGAACGTAAGCCCCCACCCCAGGTACCGGCGGCGGAGCGGGTCTCAGTTCTTGACGGCCTCGGCGATCCGCGAGGCGGCCAGGGCGGGGGTGAGATGCGTGGTGTCGACGACCTCGGCCTCGCGATGCAGCCACGTGCGGGCCGCCTCCGCGTAGGGCTCGAGGTGCTGGAGCCGGAAGGTGGAGGGGCCGAGCACGGTGTCCCCCTCGATGCGCTCACGCAGGGTGTCCTGGTCGGCGTGGAGGACGAAGTGCCGTACCGGAATGGAGTGCCGCGCGAGGCCCGCGCTGATCTCGCGCCAGTACTGCTCGACCAGGACGGTCATGGGCATCACCAGGGTGCCGCCGACGTAGTCGAGCACGTGGCGGGCGGTTTCGACGACGAGCGACCGCCACGGCGGCCAGTGCTGGAAGTTGCCCGTCGAGGGCAGCCCCGGCCGGATGTCCATGAGGGTCACGCCGACCTTCTCGGCGTCGAACACCCGTGAGTCCGGAAGCAGTGGCTGCACGAGTGCGCCGGTGGTCGTCTTGCCCGCGCCGTGGGTGCCGTTGATCCATACGATCATGGGCCCACGTTAGCGAGCCGCGGGCTTCCGGACGCGCGGCCCGGAGTACGGCCCCATGTTTCCTGATTGTTACTAGAAACAACAAACTACCGCGCGAGTGGGTCTTCCAAAGCAGGCGATCCCGGAATACGTTGCCGCAAACAACATTCATCCGGCCCCTCCGGAAGAAAGGACCCTGCACCATGCGCAAGGGGATCCTCAGCATGACCGCCGCGGCAGCCGCGCTCGCTCTCGGTCTCACCGCCTGCGGGGGCGAAAGCGGTCAGACCACTTCGTCGACGGCCTCCGCGACCGCATCACAGGCGGCGGCGGGCAAGATCGGTGTCATCCTGCCGGACAGCAAGTCCTCGGCCAGGTGGGAGACGGCGGACCGCAAGTACCTCGAAGAGGCGTTCAAGGCCGCCGGAGTCCAGTACGACATCCAGAACGCCCAGAACGACAAGACGGCGTTCCAGACCATCGCCGACCAGATGATCACCAACGGCGCCACCGTTCTGATGATCGTCAACCTGGACAGCGGCACCGGCAAGACCGTCATCGACAAGGCCAAGTCGCAGGGCGTGCCCACCATCGACTACGACCGGCTGACGCTCGGCGGCGGCGCCGCCTACTACGTGAGCTTCGACAACACCAAGGTCGGTCAGCTCCAGGGCGAGGGCCTGGCCAAGTGCCTGACCGACAAGGAGGCGGACAAGCCGATCGTCGCCTACCTCAACGGCTCGCCGACGGACAACAACGCCACCCTGTTCAAGGCGGGGTACGACGGCGTGCTCAAGCCGAAGTTCGACGCCGGCGAGTACGTCAAGGGCCCGGAGCAGTCGGTGCCCGACTGGGACAACACCCAGGCCGCGACGCTCTTCGAGCAGATGCTGACCCAGGAGCCGAAGATCGCCGGGGTGCTGGCCGCCAACGACGGCCTCGGCAACGCCGCCATCACCGTGCTGAAGAAGAACAACCTCAACGGCAAGGTGCCGGTCACCGGCCAGGACGCCACCGTGCAGGGCCTGCAGAACATCCTCGCCGGCGACCAGTGCATGACCGTCTACAAGGCCGTCAAGAAGGAGGCCGACGCCGCGGCCAAGCTCGCGGTGGCGCTGGCCAAGGGCGAGAAGCCCACGGCGAGCAGCAGCGTCAAGGACCCGGAGAGCGGCCAGGACGTGCCCGCGGAGCTGATGGAGCCGCAGGCCATCCACTTCGAGAACATCAAGGACGTGGTGGCCGACGGGTTCGTGACCAAGGAGGAACTGTGCACGGGTGACTTCGCCGAGAAGTGCACCGAGGCAGGAATCGAATAAGACCAAGGGGTACGGCCCGCGCCACGAGCGCGGCCGTGCCCTCCTTAGGGAGCCCCATGACCCCCCTCCTTGAAGTGCGCGGGATAGACAAGAGCTTCGGCCCGGTGAAGGTGCTGCACAGGGTCGAACTGTCGGCGTACGCCGGCGAGGTCACGGCGCTCGTCGGTGACAACGGCGCCGGTAAGTCGACGCTCGTCAAGTGCGTCGGCGGCATCTACCCGATCGACGACGGCGAGATCCTCTTCGACGGCCGCCCGGTCCAGGTCCACAGCCCGCGCGACGCGGGCGAACTGGGCATCGAGATCGTCTACCAGGACCTCGCCCTGTGCGACAACCTCGACATCGTGCAGAACATGTTCCTCGGCAGAGAGCGCAGGCGAGGCCCGATGCTCGACGAGGACAGCATGGAGGAACTCGCCGAGCGCACGCTCAGCAGCCTGTCCGTGCGTACGGTGAAGTCCATCAGGCAGCAGGTCTCCAGCCTGTCCGGCGGGCAGCGGCAGACCGTGGCCATCGCCAAGGCCGTGCTGTGGAACAGCAAGGTCGTCATCCTCGACGAGCCGACCGCGGCCCTGGGCGTGGCCCAGACCGCGCAGGTGCTGGAACTGGTGCGCAGGCTGGCCGACACGGGGCTGGCCGTCGTGCTCATCTCGCACAACTTGAACGACGTCTTCGCCGTCTCCGACCGGATCGCGGCGCTCTACCTCGGCAGGATGGCCGCGCAGGTCAAGACCGCCGACGTGACGCACGCGCAGGTCGTCGAACTGATCACCTCCGGCCGTAGCGGCGATCTCGGCCTCAAGAACGGGGTCACGCCATGAACAAGGTCGAAGAACTACCGAGCGAGGCGATCGTCACGGCGACGCAGTCACCGTCGATCGGCAACAGTTTCCTCGCCTACGTCCAGCGGGTGCGCGGCGGCGACATGGGCGCGCTGCCGGCCGTACTCGGCCTGGTGGTGCTCTGCGGGGTCTTCGCGGCCGCGCGGCCCTCGTTCGTCACCGCGATCAACTTCGCCAACCTGTTCACCCAGGGGGCCGCGATCACGCTGATCGCGATGGGCCTGGTGTTCGTGCTGCTGCTCGGCGAGATCGACCTGTCGGCGGGTTTCGCCAGCGGCGTGTGCGCGGCGGTGCTCGCGGTCACGCTGACCAGCGCGGGCCTGCCCTGGTACGTGTCCGTGGTGGCGGCGATCCTCACCGGTGTGCTCATCGGCATGATGCTCGGCGCGCTGGTCGCGAAGGTCGGCATACCGTCGTTCGTGGTGACGCTGGCGGGGTTCCTCGCCTTCCAGGGCCTGGTCCTGGTGCTGGTCGACGAGGGCACGAACATCTCCATCAGGAACAGCGTGATCGTCGCCATCGCGAACAGGAACCTGCCCCCGTGGCTGGGGTGGGTGCTCTACGCGGTCTGCGTGGCGATCTTCGCGGGCGTACAGCTCAGGCGGGCCAGATCGCGCGCCAAGCGCGGCCTGGTCGCCGACCCGATGTCGCTGATCGCGTTCCGCGTGGGCCTGCTGGTCGTGTTCGCCGGGCTCGCGGTCTTCGCGCTCAACCTGGAGCGCAGCCGCAACCCCGAGCTGGTCTCGCTCACGGGCGTGCCGATCGTGGTGCCGGTCATCCTGGTGCTGCTGGTCGTGTGGACGCTGGTGCTGCGCCGCACGGCGTTCGGCCGGCACCTGTACGCGGTCGGAGGCAATGCCGAGGCCGCGAGGCGGGCGGGCATCCCGGTCGACCGCATCAAGATCTACGCCTTCGTGATCTGCTCCTCGATGGCCGCGGTCGGCGGGATCGTGGCCGCGTCCAGGGCCAGCTCCGTCGACCCGAACACGGGCGGCAGCTCCGTCCTGCTGTACGCGGTCGGCGCGGCCGTCATCGGCGGCACCAGCCTGTTCGGCGGCAAGGGCCGGGTGCTGGACGCCGTGATGGGCGGCGCGGTGGTGGCCGTGATCGAGAACGGCATGGGCCTGATGGGGTACGGGGCCAGTGTGAAATACCTGGTCACCGGGTCCGTCCTGCTGCTGGCCGCGGGTGTCGACGCCCTGGCGCGCAAGCGGGCGGCGGCCGCTGGATTAAGGTGATCAGCGACTCGCAGCCCCTGAAGGAACTCCAGACCATGCGTGCCGGACCGTCTCAAGAGGACATCAGGCGCCACAATCTCGGCGCGCTGCTCCGGCATGTACATCTGGGCGGGCCGATCTCGCGCGCCGAGCTCACGTCCAGGATGGGGCTCAACCGGAGCACCATCATGGCGCTGACCTCCGACCTCACCGCCGCGGGGCTGGTACGCGAGGAGCTGCCGCGCGAGACGGGCCGTGCCGGGCGGCCCTCGCTCGTGGTGCGGCCCGAGTCGGCACGGGTCTACGTGTTCGCGTTCGACGTGGGCCCCGACCGGCTCGCGGTCGCGCGTGTGGGGCTGGGCGGGGTCATCCTCGACCGCAGGGAGGTCCCGCGCGACCGGAGCCGGTTCAAGCTGGACGAGCTGGCCGCGACGTTGTCCGGGTTCGCCCGGCAGATGCGGCGCAAGACCAGCGCCGACACGGTGTGCGTCGGCGCGGCGGCGGCCGTGTCCGGCGGCGTGCGCAAGGCCGACGGCGTGGTGACGTTCGGCCCCAACCTGCTGGACGGTGAGGTGCCGTTCGGCGAGGAGCTGGGCCGCAGGCTGGGCCTGGGGCTGCCGGTCAGCGTGGGCAACGACGCCAACCTGGGCGCGCTGGCCGAGCACAGCCGCGGGGTCGGCACCGGCGCCAAGGACCTCATCTACCTGCACGGCGACGTCGGCATCGGTGGCGGGATCATCGCGGGCGGCCATCTGCTCGGCGGCCACGACGGTTACGGCGGGGAGGTCGGCCACATGGTCATCAACCCGGGCGGCCGCGCCTGCGGCTGCGGCTCCAGCGGCTGCCTGGAGGCGGAGGTGGGAGAGCGGGCGCTGCTGGAGTCGGCCGGCCGGTTCGGCGCGCAGCAGGGCAGGGACGCGGTCAGGGCCGTGGTCGAGGCCGCCGACCGCGGCGACATCGGGGCGCAGGAGGGCCTGAAGAGGGTCGGCGAGTGGCTCGGGCTCGGCGTCGCGAACCTGGTGAACATCTTCAACCCGGAAATGCTGATCTTCGGCGGGATGTTGCGGGAAATCTATCTCGGCTCGGCCGCGCAGGTGCGCACACAGCTCACGTTGCACGCGATGGCGCCGCAGCGTGACCTGCGGCTGCGTACGTCGGCCCTGGGTGACGCCGCGACCCTGGTGGGGGCGGCCGAGCTCGCCTTCGCACACGTGCTGTCCGACCCGCTGGAGGTCCTGGCCCGCGCCAACGCCTGAGGGCCGCCCCACCCATGCTCAGGGCCCATGCTCAGGGCCCATGCTCAGGGCCCATGCTCAGGGCCCATGCTCAGGGCCCGTGGTCGGGGTGACCGTGGTCAGGGGCCGTGGTCAGGTGACTGCGGAGTCGCCCGCCGTCCATGTGTCGCAGTGGCCGGTCGCCCCGCCGCGGTAGCCGCGGTCCTGCCAGGCCGCCAGGTTGGCGGGCCTGCCGTGGGCCTCGCTCTCGTCCGCCTCGCTCACGGCCTCGATCCACGCCTCCCATGCGATGCCGGGGGCGATCGAGTCCAGCGCGGCGCTGTAGAACACCCCCGCGTAGCACTCGGCCTGCATCTCCAGCCGGTGGTTCAGCAGGTTCCGCGCCTGCCCCGAGGCCGGCTGGTACAGCGCGTTGTACGCGTCGAGCACCCCGGTCAGCCGCTGCACGTGGTGTCCCCACTCGTGGGCGATGGAGTGCGCGATGTTCATCCTGAACGGGTCGTGCAGCTCGTGCTGCATGATCCGGACGACGATCGTCTGCTGGTCCGGGCAGTACTGTGCGCCGTTGTCGGTGATCGCGCCGCACACCGAGTCGGTTCCCGTCGTGATGGACAGCTCGGGCGGACTGTAGGCCAGTCCGGCCACGGCGAACGTGACCGCCCAGAACCGGTCGGCGCAGTCGGCCATCGCGCGGTGGAACGACCTGAGCGAGGCCACGCTGCCCAGCCGGATGTCCGGGATGTCGCACAGGAGCGGCAGGCCCGTGCCGCTCAGCTCGCCGGACAGCCCGGCGGACGGGGCCGGTTGCGCCGCGCGGGCGGGGCCGGGCAGGAGCAGACCCACGACCACACACGCGGCTACCAGCAAGTGGGATAAGCGCACGATGGCGGATCTTAGATCATCTGACGTTACGGGACGCGGTGGCCCAGGTGTTGCACGCGCCCGGCGTGCCGCGTTTGAACCCGCGCGACATCCAGGCCGCCTGCGTGGGACCCTTGCCGTGGTCGTTCTGCGGCCAGCCCTTGGCGCCGTTCTTCCTGAACCACTCCACGGTGTAGGCCCAGTCGGCGGTGGAGACCAGTTCGGAGCCCCGCATCGTCCGCATGAAGGCGGCGGAGAAACATTCGGCCTGGAGCTCGGACTTGCGTGAGAGCAGCAGCCGCCTGGTCTTGCCCGCCAGGGTCCTGGCGGTCCAGTAGTAGTTCCAGATGCCGGAGATCTGCTGCACGTGGTGACCGTACTCGTGGGCGATCAGCCGGGTGATCCCGAGCGGGAACGGGTTGCGCAGCTGGTCCTTGCTGATCATGAGGTACATGGTGCGGTCGGTGGAGCAGTAGACGCCGTCGGCGCCGGCGTTCCACACCCCGCAGGGCGTCTTGACTTTGCGAGTGATGATCCGCAGCCGCGGTTTGGTGAAGGGCATGTCCGCCTTGCGGAACTGCAGGCCCCACACCCGGTTCAGGCACGCGGTCACGCGCGTCAGGAACCGCCGGTACGCGGTGATGCTCCTGGCGGGAAGGGGGCCGGGGCGGCAGTTGACGTCGGTGAGCCGCCCGGTCCTGTACAGCGGATTGCGGGTCGCCACCGCCTTGCCGAGGTCGGGCACCCGCGCCTGCTGACCCGCGGCGCGCGAGGGAGGGTCGGCGAGTTGCTGGGCCTCGTTGCGTAACCCGCGCGGCGTCAAGGTCCCGTCCACCAGCACGAGCACCAGACCGGCCGCTGCCAGGGCGAGAACCAGTGCGGCGGCCACAAGTGCTGCGCGTTTAGTTTTGTGGACGGAGTTCATAGGTAACGAAAGAGTAGGTCAAGATCGGACATACCGGGGTGGGTTTGACTCGATGGAGTCAGTGAGGCGTCCGCGAACTACACTCGGGGAATCGGCGGACAAGAGCAGAGGGGAGTCGGATCCGTGAGCGGGTTGCTGGGCTCGGTAAAGGGACCGCAGGACGTCAAACGGCTCACTGTGGAGGAGTTGCCGCGGCTCGCGGGGGAGATCCGTGACCTGCTCGTCGACTCGTGCGCGAAGTACGGTGGCCACCTGGGCCCCAACCTCGGCGTGGTCGAGCTGACCATCGCCGTGCACCGGGTCTTCGACTCGCCTGCCGACCCCGTCGTCTGGGACACCGGCCACCAGGCGTACGTGCACAAGCTCCTCACCGGCCGCGCGTCCGGGTTCGACGCGCTGAAGCAGGAGGGCGGCCTGTCGGGCTACCCGAGCAGGGCCGAGTCGGAGCACGACTTCGTCGAGAACTCCCACGCCTCGACCGCGCTGTCCTACGCCGACGGCCTGGCCAAGGCGTTCAAGCTGCGCGGCGAGCGCGACCGCACGGTGGTCGCCGTGATCGGCGACGGCGCGCTGACCGGCGGCATGGCCTGGGAGGCGCTCAACAACATCGCCGCCGCCAAGGACCTGCCGGTCGTCATCGTGGTCAACGACAACGGGCGCTCCTACTCGCCCACCATCGGCGGCCTGGCCTCCCACCTGTCCTCGCTGCGCGTCAACCGCCACTACGAGGACGTGCTCGAATACGTCAAAGACAAGATCGGCAACGTTCCCGTCCTCTACGACGCGCTCCACGGCTTCAAGAAGGGCGTCAAGGACGTCATCGCGCCGCAGGTGATGTTCGAGGACCTCGGCCTGAAATACGTCGGGCCCATCGACGGCCACGACGAGCAGGCCATGGAGGCGGCGCTGCGCAAGGCCCGCGGCTTCCGGGGGCCCGTCATCGTGCACGCGCTCACCCGGAAGGGCCGCGGTTACGCCCCCGCCGAGGACCACGACGAGGACCAGTTCCACTCGCCGGGCGCCTTCGACCGGGCCACCGGCGCGGAGAAGCCCAAGGGCCGCATCTGGACCAACGTGTTCAGCGAGGAACTGGTCCGGCTCGGCAAGGAGCGCGACGACCTGGTCGCGATCACCGCGGCCATGCTGCACCCGACGGGCCTCAACGCCTTCGCCGAGGCCTACCCCGACCGCATCTACGACGTCGGCATCGCCGAGCAGCACGCGCTCACCAGCGCCGCCGGCCTCGCCCTGGGCGGCATGCATCCGGTGGTGGCCGTCTATGCCACCTTCCTCAACCGCGCGTTCGACCAGCTTCTCATGGACGTCGCGCTGCACCGGCTGCCGGTCACCGTCGTGCTCGACCGGGCGGGCGTCACGGGCGACGACGGCGCCAGCCACAACGGCATGTGGGACCTGTCCATCCTCCAGGTGGTGCCCGGCCTCAAAGTCGCGGTGCCGCGCGACGGAGACCGGCTGACCGAGCTGCTGCGCGAGGCCGTGGAGGTCTCCGACGGCCCGACCGTGCTGCGCTTCCCCAAGGGCCCGGTCGCCGAGACGCTCGACGCGGTCGGCCGGCTGGGCGAGATGGACGTGCTGCGCGTCCCGAAGGGCGACCCTGAGGGCGGGCACGAGTCCGAGCCCGACGTGCTGCTGGTCGGCGTGGGCCCGATGGCGCAGATCTGCATGGAGGCGGCGGTCCTGCTCGACGCCCAGGGCATCGCGACCACCGTGGTCGACCCGCGCTGGGTCAAGCCGCTCGACGAGGCGCTCGCGCCGGCGGCCAGGCAGCACAAGCTGGTGGCCGTCGTCGAGGACAACGGCCGGGTGGGCGCGGTGGGCGACGCCGTGGCCCGCCTGCTGCGTGACGCCGACGTCGACGTGCCCGTACGCACCTTCGGCATCCCGCAGGAGTTCCTCGACCACGCCAAGCGGGCCGCGATCCTCAGCCGCATCGGCCTGACCGGCCAGGACCTCGCCCGCCAGATCACCGAGGCGGTCGCCAGACGCGCCCAGGCGGAGGAGCCCGCCCGCCACTGAACCACGCTCGGGGAGCATGCCCCCGGCGGCGCATGACGGCCGGGGGCGTGGGAAGGATCGCTGAGCGTGGACATCTTTCGCACGAAGAGCGTCGAGCAGTCGATCGGCGACACCGAGGCCCCCGAGCACCAGCTGCGTAAACGCCTGACGGCCACGGACCTGACGGTCTTCGGCATCGGCGTGATCGTCGGTACGGGGATCTTCGTGCTCACCGGGCAGGTCGCCAAGGAGCTGGCCGGCCCGGCGGTGGCGCTCTCCTTCGTCGTCGCGGCCGTCGTGTGCGCCCTTGCGGCGCTGTGCTACGCGGAGTTCGCCTCCACGATCCCGGTGGCGGGGTCCGCCTACACCTTCTCCTTCGCCACGCTGGGGGAGTTCCCCGCGTGGGTGATCGGCTGGGACCTGATCCTCGAGCTGGCGCTGGCCGCCGCCGTGGTGGCGGTGGGCTGGTCGGGCTATTTCGCCTCGATGCTGGCCTCGGCCGGCCTGGAGCTGCCCGCCACGATCGCCGGTGACGACCCCGTGGTCAACCTGCCCGCCGTCGTCATCGTCGCCGTCCTCACGACGGTGCTGGCGGTCGGCATCAAGCTGTCCTCACGGGTCAACCTCATCCTGGTGATCACTAAGGTCGCCGTGGTGCTGCTCGTCATCGTGGCCGGGCTCTTCTTCATCAAGGGCGCCAACTACACGCCGTTCATCCCCGAGGCGGTGCCCACGCCGCAGGTGGAGGGCACGAACGCGCCGCTGATCCAGGTGCTGTTCGGCATCACGCCGGTCGCGTTCGGCGTGATCGGCATCTTCTCGGCCGCGGCCATCGTGTTCTTCGCGTTCATCGGCTTCGACATCGTGGCCACCGCCGCGGAGGAGACCGTGCGGCCGCAGCGCGACGTGCCGCGCGGCATCATCGGCTCGCTGGCGATCTGCACGCTGCTGTACGTCGCCGTCTCCATCGTCGTCGTCGGCATGCAGCGCTACAGCGAGCTGAGCACGTCGGCGCCGCTGTCGGACGCCTTCATCGCGGTCGGTCAGCCGTGGCTGGCCGGAATCATCAGCGTGGGCGCGCTGGCCGGCCTGACGACGGTGGTGCTCGTGCTGCTGCTGGGTCAGACCCGGGTGCTCTTCGCGATGTGCCGCGACGGGCTGCTGCCGCGCTCGATGGCCAAGGTCAATCCGCGTTTCGGCACGCCGGTCCGGCTCACGGTCCTCATCGGGCTGGTCACGATGGTGCTGGCCGGGTTCGTGTCGTTCGGCGAGCTGGCCGAGCTGGTGAACATCGGCACGCTCTTCGCGTTCGTGGTGGTCTCGATCGGCGTGGTGGTGCTCAGGCGCACCAGGCCGGACCTGCCGCGGGCGTTCAGGGCGCCGCTGGTGCCGGTGCTGCCGATCCTGTCCGTGCTGGCCTGCCTCTACCTGATGCTCAACCTGCCGGTGCAGACGTGGCTGCGGTTCGTCATCTGGATGATCATCGGCATCGTGCTCTACTTCGCGTACGGCTACTGGCACAGCAGGACGGCGATGCCCTGGCAGAAGAGCGGCCGCTGAGCAACGCCGGGGGTGGGGCGCGGACCACCCCCGTGCCGGGGGTCAGAGCGCGGCGACGGCTCCGGTCGCGGCCTTGGCCTGGCAGCCGTTGGGGAAGACCTTCCCCCACTTCACGGTCTTGCCGTGCCACCGGCCGACGACCGCGATGACGTGCGGCCTGAACTCCTTCGTGCAGGCCGTGCCGGGCGAGACGTTGAGCTTGGCCGGGTCGCCTCCGACCCGGCGCAGCTGGCGGCAGGCCGTGCGGGCGTCGGGGTGGGTCCCCCCGGTGGGCGCGCAGTGGAGCCAGGCCGTCTTCGTGGCCCCGCCCTTGACCGAGTTGACGATCTTGAGCTGCACCTTGGGGTCACGCGCCGCCGCCGCGGGCGACGACGCGCCCGCCAGGAGGGCTCCGCAGAGCGCGATGGTGCCGGCTGCTCTCATCATGGTTACTCTCCGTTCGTAGGACGGCACCAAACGCTACGGCGGAGGAGGGTGTGGCGTGGGGAGGCCCGCCGGGCGGGCCTCCGTAAAATCACGCGGGCATCGACGCCAGGCCCGGAGGAAGGAAGCGCGGCCGGGCGATACCGGACCTGTCCAGATACGGCGTGATGCCACCCAGATGGAACGGCCAGCCGGCGCCGAGGATCATGCACAGGTCGATGTCCTGCGCCGCCGCGACGACGCCCTCGTCCAGCATGATCCGGATCTCCTCGGCCAGCGCCGCCAGCACCCGCTCGCGCACCTGCTCGGCGGTGGACGGCCGGTCGCCGCCCGCGAAGAGCGCCACCGCCTCCTCGTCCAGCGTCAGGTCCGGCAGGTAGACGCCCGGCTTGCCGGCGGCGACCAGCTCGGCCAGGTTCTGCGAGACACCGAACCGCTCGGGGAACGCCTCGTGGAGCGTCCCCGCCACGTGCAGGCCGACGGCCGGGCCGACCAGCTGCAGCAGCGCGAACGGTGTCATCGGCAGGCCCAGCCCGTCGAGCGCGTGCTCGGCCGTCTCCAGCGGCGTGCCCTCGTCCACGGCCGCCACGACCTCGCCCATGAAGCGGGTCAGCAGCCGGTTGACCACGAACGCGGGTGCGTCCTTGACCAGCACCGCCGACTTCTTCAAGGTCCTGCCCACCGCGAACGCCGTGGCCAGCGTGGCGTCGTCCGTCGCGGCGCCCGCGACGATCTCCAGCAGCGGCATGACCGCGACCGGGTTGAAGAAGTGGAACCCGACCAGCCGCTCCGGGTGCGCGAGCTCGGCGCCCATCGCGGTCAGCGACAGCGAGGAGGTGTTCGTGGCCAGCACGCAGGAGGGGCCGACGACGGCCTCCACCTCGGCGAGGACCTGCTTCTTGACCGCGAGGTCCTCGAAGACCGCCTCGATCACGAAGTCGGCGTCGGCGAAGGCGTCCTTGGAGGGCGAGCCGGTCACCAGCGCCGTGAGCCGGTTGGCCTGGTCCCGCGAGATGCGGCCCCTGGCCAGCAGCTTGCCGATCTCGTCCCGTACGTACGCCACGCCCTTGTCGATCCTCGCCTGGTCGACGTCGGTCAGCACGACCGGCACCTCCAGCCGGCGGGCGAACAGCAGCGCCATCTGCGAGGCCATCAGCCCCGCACCGACGATGCCGACCTTGCCCACCTTGCGGGCGAGCGACGGGTCGGGCGCGCCCGCCGGCTGCTTGGCGCGCCGCTGCACCAGGTCGAACGCGTAGAGCCCGGCCCGCAGCTCGTCACCCGTCAGCAGGTCGGCCAGCGCCTCGTCCTCGGCGGCGAACCCCTCGTCGCGGGTCGCGGTGCGGGCCTGCTCGATCAGGTCGAGCGCCCGGTAGGGGGCGGGCGACGCGCCGCGCAGCTTCATGTCGACCAGGAACCGCGCGTCGGCGACCGCCTTGTCCCAGCCGTCGTGCGCGGGCCGCTCCACGACCACCTCGCCGTTGATCACCTGGGCGGCCCAGCGCAGCGACTCCTCCAGGAAGTCGGCGGGCTCGAACATGGCGTCGGCGACGCCCAGCTCGTACGCCTGCCTGCCCTTGGTCACGCGGTTCTGTGCCAGCGGGTTCTCGATGATCAGCTTGATCGCGTCGGCCGGGCCGATCAGGCGCGGCAGCAACTGCGTGCCGCCCCAGCCGGGCACCAGCCCGAGGAAACACTCGGGCAGCGCCACGGCCGGCACGCCCGAGGAGATCGTCCGGTACGTACAGTGCAGCGCGACCTCGAGCCCGCCGCCCATGGCCGCGCCGTTCACGAACGCGAACGACGGGACGGGCAGCTCGCCGAGCCGGCGGAACACGTGGTGGCCGAGCCGGGCGACGGCCAGCGCCTCCTCACGGGTACGCAGGGCTGCCGCTCCCTTGAGGTCGGCGCCGACGGCGAAGATGAACGGTTTGCCCGTCACGCCCACCGCGGCCAGGTCGGTGCGCTCGGCGATCTCCGACAGGGCGCCGTTCAGCGCGAACAGGCCGTGCGGGCCGAACGTGTTCGGCCTGGTGTGGTCGAAGCCGTTGTCCAGGGTGATCAGCGCCATCGTGCCGGCGCCGCCGGGCAGGCGCACGTCGCGTACCAGCGCCTTGGTGACGACCTCGTCGGCGGCGCGCTCGCTCAGCAGCGCACGCCAGTTGTCCAGCTCGCTCATGCCAGGTTCTCCCAGATCACAGTGCCGCCCATGCCCAGTCCGACGCACATCGTGGTGATGCCGTACCGCACGCCGGGACGCTCGCCGAACTGCCGCGCGAGCTGCGTCATCAGCCGCACGCCCGAAGAGGCCAGCGGGTGGCCGTAGGCGATGGCGCCGCCGTAGGGGTTCACGCGCGGGTCGTCGTCGGCGATGCCGAAGTGCTCGAGGAACGCCAGCACCTGCACGGCGAACGCCTCGTTGATCTCGAACAGCCCGATGTCGGAGATGTCCAGCCCGGCCAGGCGCAGCGCCCGCTCCGTGGACGGGATCGGCCCGACGCCCATGACCTCGGGGTCGACGCCCGCGAACGCGTAGGACACCAGCCGCATCTTCGGCGCCAGCCCCAGCTCGGCGGCGACCTCTCCGGCGGCCACGACGCAGCCGGTGGCGCCGTCGTTGATGCCGGAGGAGTTGCCCGCCGTGACGTTGCCGTGCGGACGGAACGGCGTCTTGAGCGTGCTCAGGCCCTCCATGGTGGTGCCCGGCCGCGGCGCCTCGTCCTCGACCGCGAGACCCCAGCCCTTCTCGGCCGTCCTGATCGCGGACGGCACCAGGTCGGGCTGGATTCTGTCGTCGGCGTACGCCTTGGCCGCCCGCTCCTGCGACAGCACCGCGTACCGGTCGGCGCGCTCCTTGGTGATCGACGGGTAGCGGTCGTGCAGGTTCTCCGCCGTCATGCCCATCACCAGGGCGCTCGGGTCGACCAGCTTCTCGGACAGGAAGCGCGGGTTCGGGTCGACGCCCTCGCCCATGGGGTGGCGGCCCATGTGCTCGACGCCCCCGGCGATGGCGACGTCGTAGGCGCCGAACGCGATGCCGCCCGCGACCGTGGTGACCGCGGTCATCGCGCCCGCGCACATGCGGTCGACGGCGTAGCCGGGCACGCTCTTCGGCAGCCCGGCCAGCACCGCCGCCGACCGGCCGATGGTCAGGCCCTGGTCGCCGATCTGCGTGGTCGCGGCGATGGCGACCTCGTCGACGCGCTCGGGCGGCAGGCCGGGGTTACGCCGGATGAGCTCGCGGATGACGCGGACGACCAGGTCGTCGGCGCGGGTCTCCGCGTACAGCCCGTTCGGCCCCGACCGGCCGAAGGGTGTGCGCACGCCGTCGACGAACACGACGTCACGAGAGGAAGGCACGGATTCGCTCCTCGTTCGCTGGATGGGTTCCGCGCCTATGCTACTCGTCGGTAACTACTCCGAGCACAAGAGCGGCGGTCAGCAGCGTGTAGACCGCCGCCGTCGCCGGCTCCCACAGATGGGCGCGGGCCGCGAGCAGGGCCGTCACCGCCACCGCCGCGCCCGCCCAGAGCGCGCCCGTCCGCCACGGGGCCGTACGCGGGCGGGGTTCGTGGCCCGGATCCCACGGGTCGCCCGGCGAGACGCCCGAACGCCGGGCGCGGGCCAGCAGCCACAGCGCGTCGCGGGCCCACCAGAGGAGGAACAGCACCCCGGCCCCGCAACTCGCAACCGCCAGTGCCTCGACCGTCCAGCTCAGGTCGTCGGCGACGGAGTACAGGGCGGCCTGGTCGAAGAAGCCCGGCGTGGTGCCGCCCAGCAGCAGGGTCACCGCCCAGCCCGCGGCGAGGGCGAGCCGGCTGAACGGCCGGGTGCCGCCCGAGTGTGCGGCGCCGTACAACTCGTGCTCGCGCCACCGGACCAGGCGGGCCCGCACACCCCAGGCGTACTGGGTGGCGGCCATCGCGGGCAGCGCCGCCGCCAGGGCCACCAGGGACAGCACCGCGAGCGGCACCGTCTGCTCCCTGGTCGGCGCCCGGTCGGCGAGCAACTGGGCGGTGGTCAGCACCGCGATCGAGGCGGACAGCGCGACGAAGGCGCGGTGGCGGGCGGCCCTGGCGCGGGCGCGCAGCCCGGCCACCTGCTCGGCGCCGGGAGGGGGCGCCATCTCGGTCAACAGCATGACCGTCATGATGGCGTCACCCGGCGTAGCGACGCCCGTGATTCGCGTCCATTGGATGGAGCCCTCGATGCCGCCGTTCAGCGATGTGCGGACCGGTGCGCCTGCCCGGAGACGCGCCGCCGTCCTTGACCGCCGCTGCCGTGCCTGACGGGCTGGTGCCCGGTCTCGCCGGCTGAGACGGCTGCTGAGGGGCTTTGTCCGCTCGTACGTGGCATGGTAGGGACAGCTCAGGGGCGCACGTTACACTGCGTGTTTTGAGGGAAACATGTGAAATTTCCGGACAAGTGATGGTCGTGTCTGCTAGGAAAGGGCGGGTCGTATTCGTATTAGAGAGGTTCCATCGTGGCGCGCGACGAGAACGACAGGCCATACGAGGATGGGCAGGGTAGGTCGTTAAACCCGGAGATGACGGGTGATGTGCTGTCTCCGCGGTGGAGCACTGAGGACACCGACGAACAACCCGCCATTCAGGTGGTCGGCAACGAGACCTACATCCTTCCGCTGGAGAAGGGCGCCGAGCCCCAGTTGATCGAGCGGCGTGACGTCCTTGACGACCCCGGTCACCATGATGTGCTCAGCGGGACGTCCTCGGCGTACGACGCCGGCGGGACGGGCGGCTCGCATGACGTGCTCGACGGGGGAAGCCCTCCGCGTGACGTGCTGGGCGGCGGCGGTGACCCCCATGATGTGCTGGGCGGCGGGAGCGACTCCCACCGTGAAGTGCTGAGCGGTTCCAGTGGGCATGATTTCGGCGGCCCGAGCGGCTCGCACGAGTTCGGCGGGCCCAGTGGCGCGCACGACTTCGGCGGTCCCAGCGGCGCGCACGACTTCGGTGGTCCGAGCGGTCCGCATGACTTCGGCGGCCCGAGCGGCCCGCACGACTTCGGCGGGCCCAGCGGCCCGCACGAGGTGCTCGACGAGCGCGGCGGCTCCCGCCACCCCGATGACGAGTCTCCCTACCTCCCGCTCGACCGGGGGTACGAGGCGGACGACCTGGACGACGACAAGCCCAAGCGCGGCTTCCTCGGCTCCGGCTGGACCGACGACCAGGGCGACGGGGGGCGTTCCTCCCGTGGCGGAGGCGGTGGCGCCGGTGATGGCGCCGGCGGCGAGGGCGAGGTGCGTCACCGCACCAGGGTCCTGCTGGTGGCGGCCGCCGCGGTGGTGCTGGTCGGCGTCGGCGTGGGCTGGATGCTCACCGGTACGTCCGCCGACGACCCGTGCGCCGGCGGCAGGTGCGCCAGCGCCGGAGAGGTGACCGCTCCGTCCGACTCGGCCATCCCCTCCGAGGAGGAGACGCCGGTGGAGGAGGAGACCGAGCCCGAGCCCACCGACACGGCCACGGACGAGCCCACCAGCACCGAGCCGGCGCGGCAGAACCGCCCGCAGGGGGAGACCCAGCCGACGCGCGAGCCGCAGAGCCGTCCGTCGCCCACCCGCGACATCGGCGACCCGACGACCAAGGCCAGCCCTAGGTCGACCCGGGCCCCGCAGGACGAGATGCGGGACACCGACACCCCGGCCCAGAGGCAGTCGTCGGAGAACCGGGATTCGCGGAGCACCAGCCAGGAGTCGCAGGACCAGCCTCCCGCCTCGCAGCCGACGACGCAGGACCCGGTGCCCGACCCCGAGCCGACCGAGGAGGAGCGCAAGGGCCTGCTCGACATCCTGTTCCCCTGGGCATAGGACCCGGGCGCAGGACAGACCACTCTCCGGGTGGGCCGCCGAGTGCGGCCCACCCGTAGGATGCGGATCCAGGTGCTGGTCTGGCAGACTTGGAAACCGCTTTCCTGGGAGGTCTCGTGGTCACGCTTGAAGACGTCGCCAAGCAGGCGGGCGTCTCACTGGCGACCGCCTCGCGGGTGCTCAACGGCAGCACCCGCCAGGTCGGCGCGGCCCTGCGGGCGCGCGTCGAGCAGGCCGCCGACGAGCTCGGTTACCGCGCCAACATCGCGGCCCAGACGCTGGCCCGCGGCGCGAGCAACGTCATCGGCATCGTCGTCCACGACCTGACCGACCCCTACTTCGCGGCCCTGGCCGACGGGGCGATGCGGGCCGCGGCCACCGAGGGCCTGCTCGTCATGGTGGGCACCACGCATCGCGACCCCGAGCAGGAGATCGCCTACGTCGCGACGCTCAACGCCCAGCGCGTCAGGGCGGTGCTGCTGGTCGGCTCACGTGTCGCCGACCCCGCCGTCACCGGGCGCCTGCGCGACGAGCTGGCCCGATACCAGGCCGGCGGCGGCCGGGCGGCCTGCGTGGGCCAGGACCTGCTCGGCGTCGACACCGTCGCGCCGGCCAACCGGCAGGGCGCTGCCGAACTGGCGCGGGCCCTGGCCGGCCTGGGGCACACCCGCTTCGCGGTGCTGGCGGGGCCGCCGCACCTGGTGACGGCGGCCGATCGGTGCGCCGGGTTCGTCGAGGCGCTGGAGGAGCTGGGGCTGCCCGCGCCGCAGGTGATCCATGGGCCGTTCGACCGCGACGGCGGCTACGCGGCGGCCTCACAGGCCGGCGACGTGAGCTGCGTGTTCGCGGTCAACGACGTGATGGCGGTCGGGGCGCTCGCGGCCTACCGCGAACGCGGCGTGCGCGTGCCCGACGACGTCTCGGTGGCCGGGTTCGACGACATCGTCACCCTGCGTGACCATGTGCCCGCGCTGACGACCGTGCGCCTGCCGTTGAAGGACATGGGGGCCAGGGCGCTGGAGCTGGCGCTGGGCGAAGGCGACCCGGTCGTGGTCGAGCAGGTCGCGGGCGAGGTCGTGCTGCGGGAGAGTGTGCGGAGGATGGCGTGAGGCTGGCGGTCAGCACGCTGGGCTTGCCCGGCGAAGGGCTCGGCAGGGCGATCGAGATAGCGACCGCAGGCGGCTGTGAGGGGCTGGAGCTGCGCCTGCACCCCGAAACCGGCGTGCACTCCGGCCTGGACGCCGCCGAGCGGCGCGCGGTGCGGGAGCGGGTGGAGGGGGCGGGCCTGGAGATCTCCGCCCTCGCCGGATACGTCGGCATCTGTGAGCCAGGGCCGGACGAACCCGTCGTCGGGGCGCTCCTCGCCGACCTGCGGCTGGCCGCCGATCTGGGCGCTCCCGGCGTGCGCGTCTTCCCCCGCGGCGACGATCCGGCCGTCGGCGCCCGCAGGCTCAGGGCGGTCTCCGGTACGGCGGGCGCCCTCGGCCTGCGCGTGCTCGTCGAGACGCACGACGCCATGGCCACCGGCGCCGCCGTGGCCGCGCTGCTCGCCGAGGCGGGCTGCCCCGAGACCGCCGGCGCGTTGTGGGACCTGCTGCATCCCTGGCGCAACGGCGAGCCGCCGGCGGACTCGCTCGCCGCGCTCGGGCCTCACCTGGTGTACGTCCAGGTCAAGGACGCCGTGTCGGCGCACGACACCACGCCGGTGCCCCTGTGGACCGGGTCCGTGCCGCTCGACGAGGCGGGCGGGCTGCTGCGCGGGGCCGGCTACGACGGCTGGGTGTCGCTGGAGTGGGAGCGCACGTGGTATCCGCAGGTCGCTCCGGTCGAGGAGATCCTGCCGGGAGCGGCCGACTGGGTGCGACGCTTCACCGCTTAGATAGGGGGATGTCCGCATCCAAGAACAAAGTCCTCGTTGTCGGCATGGACGGCCTGCGCTTCGACCGGCTCCAGGCTGTGGGCGCGCCGGTGCTGGCGGAGCTGATGGCCTCCGGTGCGTACGGCACCAGTCTGCTCCCCTACGGTGAGGCCGGCACCCCGCGTACGGAGTCGGCGGGCGAGGTCGTGCCCAAGGCTCCTGAACCGGCGACCGGCGGCCGCACGATCAGGTCGCGTACGGACTCGGGGCCCGGCTGGTCGTCCATCGCCACCGGGGCCTGGCCCGACAAACACGGCGTCGTAGACAACAGCTTCACCGCACCCCAGTTCCAAAAATTTCCGGACTTCTTGACGCGCGCGAGGCATGCCCGCCCCGAGCTGTCCACCGCCGCCTTCTTCTCGTGGGCGGCGCTCGCCGAGCACGGCGCGTTCGGCCCGGCGGCCGGCCACCGGTTCGTGCGCGACGGCTACGCCATCGGCTGGGCCGAGGCCGACACGCAGGTCGCCGACGCCGCCGGGCGGCACCTGGCGGAAGGCGACCCGGACGCGATGTTCGTCTACCTGGGCGAGACCGACGACGTGGCCCACGACCTCGGCCCGCACTGCCCCGAGTACGCCGCCGCACTCCAGACCCAGGACGCCTACCTGGGACGCCTGCTCGGCGCCGTCCGCGCCCGGCCCTCGTACGCCGGCGAGCGCTGGACCGTGCTCGTCACCACCGACCACGGGCACGTGGACGAGGGGGGTCACGGCGGCGACTCGGAGGAGGAGCGCCGGGTGTTCGTGATCGTCTGCCGGCTGGGGGAGCACCTGGGCGGACGTTCCCTGAGCGGTCCCCGGCTGGTCGACGTGGCCCCGACGGTGCTCGCCCTGCTGGGGGCGGACGTCGATCCCGCCTGGGAGCTGGACGGTGAGCCGCTGCCTCTGTGACTTCTTTCATCATGTGTTGAATTCTTGCCGGGAAAGCGTGACACTCATGTCAGGACGCTGAAGGGCAGGGGTGCATCTGATGAACACGGCACTGGATTTCTCCGAGATCGACGCCGGAATGCTCGCCGAGGTGGGCGGAAAGGCCGCCAACCTCGGCGAGCTGACCAGGGCGGGGCTGCCCGTGCCCCCCGGCTGGGTGCTGACCACGGAGGCGTACCGGCAGGTCGCCGAGGGGCTGGAGACGAGCGGCGAGGGGCTCGCCGAGCGCGCCAGGCGGCACCTGCTGGAGGCCTCGGTGCCCGCGGCCGTGCACGAGACGATCGTCAAGGGGTACACCGCGCTCGGAGACGACGTGCCGGTGGCCGTGCGCTCCTCCGCGACCGCCGAGGACCTGCCGTTCGCCAGCTTCGCCGGGCAGCAGGACACCTTCCTCAACGTGGTGGGAGCCGACGCGGTGGTCGAGGCCGTACGCCGCTGCTGGGCCTCGCTCTGGACCGATCGCGCCGTCGCCTACCGCGAGTCGAACGGCATCGACCACGCCGCCGTACGGCTCGCGGTGGTCGTCCAGACGATGGTGGACGCGCGGGTCTCGGGCGTCATGTTCACCGCCAACCCGGTCACGGGCCGCCGGCGCGAGGCCGTCATCGACGCGGCGCCAGGGCTCGGCGAGGCCGTCGTCTCCGGCGCCGTGAACCCCGACCGCTTCATCGTCCACGGGGGCGAGATCCTCGAACGCCGGCCGGGCGACAAGCGGCTGGCGATCCGCGCGCTGCCCGGCGGCGGCACGGAACGTGTCGAGGCCACCGGCGACGCGCCCGGCGAGGAGCTCTGCCTGACCGACGCCGAGGTGCTCGCCCTGGCCGAGCTGGGCACGCGCGTCGAGGACCACTACGGCGCCCCGCAGGACACCGAATGGGCCGTCGACCACGACGGCCGGCTCTGGCTCACCCAGGCGCGCCCCATCACCACCCTCTATCCGCTGCCGGACGCCCCCGGGCCCGGACTGCGGGTGTACTTCTCCTTCAACGTCGCCCAGGGCGTCATGGGCCCGCTCACCCCCATGGGAGCGTCGGCGCTCAAGCTGATCGCCTCAGGAGGGGCCGGGATGTTCGGCCACGGCCCCGCCGACCCCCTCGACGGCCCGCACTTCATGACCGAGTCGGGGCAGCGGTTGTGGATGGACCTCACCACCGCCGTACGCAGCAAGGCCGGCCGCGTCATCATGCCCCGCATGCTGCAGCTCGGGGAGGCGCGTACGGGCCCGGTCGTGGAGCAGCTGGTGGCCGATCCGCGGTTGTCGCTGGCGTACACCTCTCGCCGTCCCGTGATCCGTGGCCTGCGCCGGTTCGCCGGCCGCATCCACGCCCCCTCACGGGTGCTGCTCGCGCTGACCAGGCCGCGCAAGGCCCTGGCGTACACCGCCCGCGTCGGCGAGGTCGCCGGCCGGCGGCTCCGGTTGCCGGCGGACGCCACCCCGGAGCAGCGCCTCGACCACGCCGAGCGCGTGCTCAGGACCGTCTTCCCCCTCATCGTCTCGATCATGCCGATCGTGATCACGGGCTACGGCCTGTTCGCGCTGTCGTCCAGGCTCTCCGGCGTGCCGCTCGGCGACATGCAGGACGTCCTGCGCAGTGTCCCGCACAACCCCACCACGGAGATGGACCTGGAGCTGTGGGACCTGTCCACCCGCGTCGAGCCGGAGCCGTTCATGAAGGAGCCGGTGGAGGAGCTGGTCCGCCGCTACCGGGCCGGGACGCTCCCGCCCATCGCCCAGCGGGAGATCACGAAATTTCTGGACACGTACGGCCATCGCGGTGTCGCCGAGATCGACCTGGGCGTGCCCCGCTGGTCGGAGGAGCCCGGCCACATCCTCGGCGTGATCGCCAACTACCTGCGCATGGACGCCGACGCCGGCCTCGCGCCCGCCACGATGTTCGCCAACGGTGCGCGGAAGGCGGAGACCGAGATCGCCCGCGTGGCGGCCGAGGCCGGGCGCAAGGGCCGGTGGCGGGCCGCCGTGGTGCGGTTCGCGCTCGGGCGCACGCGGATGTACGCGGGGCTGCGGGAACTGCCCAAGTTCTACGCGGTCAAGGCGCTCGCCGGCGTGCGGCGGAGCCTGCTCCAGGTGGGGGAGCACCTGGCCGGCCTCGGCGTGCTGGACGAGGCGCGTGACGTGTTCTTCCTCGACCCGAGGCAGGCCAGGGCCGCCCTGCGCGGCGGCGACCTGCGCGGGCTGGTGGCGCAGCGGCGGGAGGCGTACGAACGGGAGTCGCGCCGCAGGCACGTGCCCAGGGTGCTGCTTTCCGACGGCACCGAGCCCGAGGCGCTGGCCACCCCCGCCGCGGACGGCGCGCTGACCGGCACGGCCGCGTCCGCGGGCACCGTCACCGGCGTGGCCAGGGTGGTGATGGACCCGACCGGCGCGCACCTGGAACCGGGCGAGATCCTGGTCTGCCCCTCGACGGACCCGGGCTGGACACCGCTGTTCCTGACGGCGGGCGGGCTCGTGATGGAGATGGGCGGCTCGATGTCGCACGGCGCGGTGGTGGCCAGGGAGTACGGCATCCCGGCCGTCGTCGGCGTCGCCGGCGCCACCCACCGCATCACCACGGGCCAGGAGATCACCGTCAACGGCGCCGCGGGCACGATCACCCTGCCGTCGTGACCGCGCGGGCCGTTCACCCGGTGGCGAGCACCACGTCCTCGTAGCGGGCCTTCATCGTGGCCACCACCTCGTCCGGGTCGGTGGCCCAGACGTCGGCGTTGAAGATCTCGACCTCGATGTCGCCGGTGTATCCGGCGGCCAGCACCGCCCGCGTGATCGGCGGGAAGGCGATCACGCCGTCACCCATCATGCCCCGTCCGAGCAGCACGTCGGCGGGCAGCGGGTGCAGGTAGTCGCACACCTGGTACGACGCGATCCTGCGGCCGGCGCGGGCGATCTCGTCGGGCAACCTCGGGTCCCACCAGACGTGGAAGGTGTCCACCACCACGCCGACCTGCTCCTCCGGGTGGGCCAGGCTCAGGTCGAGCGCCTGCCCGAGGGTGGACAGCACGGCCCGGTCGGGACAGTAGACGGGGTGCAGCGGCTCCAGAGCGAGCTTGACGCCCCGCTCCCCGGCATAGGGGGCGAGCTCCGCCAGCGCCTCGGCCACGCG
>NZ_SMLD01000046.1:0-54489 GCF_004352805.1 Nonomuraea mesophila | reverse complement strand
CCGCCCCCCAGCGCCCGCCGAGCCGCCGCCCGAGCACCGCGACCAGCACGACCATCGCCACCATCATCGGCAGCGTGGACAGCCGGTAGACCAGCGTCACCGGCTCGATCCCGGTGACCCAGCTCGTGGCCGCCATGTCGGCGTAGACGAACCAGTGGTAGGAGAGCCGCTCGCCCAGCACCGACGGCAGCGTGGGCGGCACGTGGTGCCTGACCTCGCCGACCAGCGCCAGGTGGTAGGGCATGTCGACGTACGCGGTGGAGATCGGGTGGCGGTAGAGCGAGATCACGCACCACGCCACCAGGTAGCCGACCACCCCGGCGAGCGCCCAGGCACACCATCCCGGCATGCGCTCCCGGGCCGGCGCACCCCGCCAGTGCCGCCACAGGCGCGGCACGCAGAGGAACGTGCCCACCACGGCCACGGGCGGCGCCAGCACCAGCAGCGGCTGCCCTGCGGCGCGGGCCGGGATGTAGGCCAGCACCTCGATCGTGTAGCCCAGCGCCAGCCCGGCCGCGACGTCTTCAGCCGTCGTCCGCCCGCCTCCGGTCAGCGCCCGCCACAGCAGCGTGCCCGGCAGCGCCACGCCGGCGCCGACGTAGGCCGCGAAGGCCGCCAGGTCACGGGCGGGCACCCCGCACCACGACAGCGCGGCCACCGTGCCCGCGGCCACCAGCAGGGCCGGCACCCAGCCCAGGCCGGGCCCGCGCCCGGGCGACCCCGGAAGGCCGACGTGCGTGCTGCCGGGTCTCGCCAGCGTCATCGGGTCACGGTCACCAGACGGGTGAACTCGGCGGGCAGGTCGACGCCGTCCCACACCCGGTGGAAGCCGAGCGCGCCGCCGACGGGCACGATCCGGTCGACCCCGCGCCCGGCCAGCCCTCTGGCCAGCTCTTCCAGCTCGGTCCCCGCGAACCCGAAATGGGTCATCGTCTGGTCGCGCCGCTCGACCAGCGCGCCCAGCTCCGCCAGCGCGCCGATCCTGGCATGGGCGAACGTGCCCGCCCCCAGCCACCGCCTGGGCGGCGCGGCGCCCTCGGCCAGCGTCACGTCCGCCAGCGCGTTGCCCCGGAACTCCACCCGCTCCGCCACCCCGTCGGCGGCCAGCCCGTAGGCGGCGACCCGCTTCTCCACGGCCATCGCCGCATCGACCCCCCACCCGCGCTCGCCCAGCACCCGCGCGACGTGGTCGCCGAAGCCGGCCCGCGCCACCTCGCAGTCACCGGGCGTCCCCACCCAGAACACGGTGCCGGGGGACGAGCAGGCCGCCTGGTCGAACCAGTAGGCGTCGTTGACGAACCCCTCGGCCACCCTGACCCGCACCGGCTCGGGAGCGCCCGACCACGCCGCCGCCCGGATCACCGCGAACGACGACCGGTCGGGGAAGACCAGGTCACGGGCGTGCGGGGCGAGCGCGTGCCGGCGCAGCGCGTTGACGGTGGCGTCGCCGCCCCACACCACCCGCAGGTCGCAGGCGGCGCAGAGCGCGGCGGTCACGGTGTCGTCGCGGTCGTAGGAGACGATGCGCTGCGTGCCGGCGATCACCGGGTCGGCCTCGGCCAGCGCCTCGTGCAGGATGTCGAGGATGAGCCCGGCCACCGGGCCGGAGCGCGGCGACAGGCGCACGACGTTGCGGTTGCCCATCAGTGCGGACAACGCCCACGAGTAGACGAAGACGGTGTCGACGTTCGCGGGAGGGACGTGGAAGACCAGGCCGCGCGGGACGCGTACGTGCTCGCCCGCCAGCCCCTCGACCGTGCGGGCCAGCTCGCTGGGCCGCAGGAAGAAGCCGAGCGGGCCGAGCTCGGGATGCCGGCGTGCCGACGCCGGCCGCAGGAGCCGCCTGCCGAACGCGGCGAGGAACGTGCGCACCCGCTCGTCACCCGTCTCCAGCCGGCCCCGCACCTGGCCGAGCAGCACCTCGACGGGCACCCGCCCGGCGGCGGGGAACCTGACCGTCACCTCGGGGCCCGGCATCAGCCGCCCTGCCCGAACGTGTCGCTGCAACCCCGCGCCTCGGCCCGCGGCAACCGGCCCAGCACCTCGAACCTGCGCCCCGGCAGGCACCCGTCGTCGACGCCGCGCACGATGCCGACGTCCTCCGTCAGCAGGACATGCCCCGGATAGGACGTCGGCAGCGTGCTGACCACCTCGATCAGCCCCGGCACGCCGGGCGGCGCCTCCTGCCACGTCTCCGGGTCGCGGATCACGACGTCGGCGAAGTCGGGGCAGTAGAGCCCGTCGCCGTCCGGCCCCTCCAGGAACACGGTGCCGATCTGCTCGACCATGCCGTAGAAGTTGTGCACGCTGCGCAGCCCGCACTCCCGCGCCAGCCCTCGCCGGAACTCGGCGTTGCCGACCGCCTGCTCGGCCAGCCGCTTCCACCCGCCCGAGTGGATGAGCACCCCCTGCGACAGGTCGGCGCCGAGACCGCGCAGGTGGAGCCAGACCATGAACGTGAACCCGAAGACCAGGAAGCGCTCGCCGCCGTGCCGCGCCAGGAACCCCTTGACCGCCTCGGCGTCCACCCGGCCGTGCTCGTCGAGCACGAACGTGTGGTCTCTGCCGAAGGTCATCATGCCGAGCACCCCGGCGCCCCGGGCGCTCAGCGCCGGGTCGCGCACCACTGAGCGGCTGTCGACCACCAGCATCGGCAGCCGCCGCTCGCCCAGCACCCCCCTGAGCGTCGCCGCCAGCATCCGGGTCTGCGCGGCCGCCGCCTCGCGGTCGAGGAACACCCGGCTCGGCCGCTGCCCCGTCGTGCCGCTCGACGTCAGCACCCTGAACACCTGGTCCTCCGCCACGCTGCGCAACTCGTGCGTCTTGAACAGCCGCACGGGCAACCACGGCAGGTCGGCCACCCGCTCGTAGGGGGGCCGCGCACCGATCGCGTCGAGAATCCTCGCGTACGGGGGGCACGCCCGCCGGTGCCGCTCCGTCAGCGCCGCCAGGGCCGGCGCCAGCACCGCCTCCCGTTCGGCCGCGCCCAGCGTGAACACGCTCACCGGCCCCGTGGTGTCAGGGGACGTCATGCGAGGGACTCCAGCGCGCGATAGTCGATCTTGCCGTTGGCCAGGAGGGGAAGCCGGTCGACGCTGCGGACGTCGAACCCGCTCCAGTGCACGCGCAGCTCCGCGCCGAGCCGCCGGGCCAGCCGCGCGCAGCCTGCCGCGTCGAGCCCTTCCGTCCACACCGTGACCCGGTCGTCGCCGCTGGTGGCCGCCGCCGGGCCGGGGCCGGGCAGCAGGCGCTCGACGTCGTCGAGGTTGACCCGCACGCCGAAGATCTTGGCGATGCGCCTGAGCCGGCCGGTGACGTAGAGGAACCCCTCGCTGTCGAGCCGCCCGAGGTCGCCCGTGCGCAGCACCCCGCCGAGGTCGTCGCCCCTGGCCAGGTCGGCGGCGCTCTCCGCGTAGCCCATCATGACGTTGGGCCCGTGGTAGACGACCTGACCGTCGTCGATGGACAGCCGTCCGCCGGGGACGGCGAGCCCGGCCGAGCCGGGCCTGCCGGCCAGCCGGTCGGGAGGCATGACCGCGATGCGGGCCGTGGCCTCGGTCTGCCCGTACATGACGAAGAAGCGGTCGGCCTGGGCGGCGAACTCCTTGGTCAGCTCCTCGCTGAGCCGCCCGCCCGCCTGCGTCAGCGTGGCGAGCGCCGGGTGCTCGGCCCGGTCGTAGCGCAGCCGGCGCAACATTTCGTACTGGTAGGGGACGGCGGCCAGCGACGTGCAGCGGTGGGCGTCGAGGTCGGCCCAGAACGAGCGCTCCAGCAGCCCCGCCTCCGTCAGCACGACGCTCGCCCCGGCCAGCAGGTGGCTGTTGAGCACCGACAGGCCGTAGCTGTAGTGCAGCGGCAGGCTGGTCGGCGCCACCTCGGCGGGCTCGATGGACAGCGCCGTCGCGATGGCGGCGGCGTTGGCGAGCACGGCCCGGCGCGAGAGACGGACGAGCCTGGGGTTGCCGGTCGAGCCCGACGTGGCGAGGAGCACCGCCAGGTCGGGATGCGGCTGCGGCGCGCCGCCTCCACCGCGCGGCGACGCGGCGCGCGGTGACGAGCCGTCGGCCACGTGGGTGAACCCGAGCAGCGCGGCCGGCTGGAAGCGGCCCGCCAGGTCGGCCAGCACGCCGACGGGCAGGTCGGGGTCGAGCAGCGCGATCGGCCGGCCGCAGCGCCAGGCGGCGAGATAGCGCAGCACCGACGCGAGGTTGTTGCGCATCCCGCAGAACAGCGGACCCGGCCGCAGCCGGGCCAGGGCCTCGGCGGTGCGGTCGACGTGGTCGGCGAGCTTCCTGCCCGAGAGCCCCTCGGGGTCGCCCGCGACGACGAGCCGGGCCTGCGGATGCGGGAAGGGCGGCTCCGCGGAAGCGCAGCCGGCGGCCCACACGGCGAGCGAGCCCTCTCCGGCGGGAGGCGGCGGGTTCGGTGTGGTCGGCGGGTCCGGTGGGGCCGGCGGGTCTGTCGTGGTCACAGCACCAGCCCGCCGTCCACCCCGAGGACCTGGCCCGTGATGAAGCCGGCGTCGGAGGAGAGCAGGAACGCGGTGGCGCGGGCGACGTCGGCCGGCCGGCCGATGCGGCCGAGCGGGGTGGCCTCGACCGTGGCCGTGCGGCTGTGCTCGTCGAGCGTGGTGAGCATGTCGGTCTGGATGTAGCCGGGCGCCACGGCGTTGACGCGGATGCCCGTGGGACCCAGCTCCTTGGCGGCCGCCATGGTGAGGCCGATGATCGAGGCCTTGGTGGCGGAGTAGACCGCCTGGCCGGCGCCGCCGGCGCGGCCCATGATCGAGGAGACGAGCACCACGGCGGGGCTGGTGCCCCGGCGCAGCAGCCGGAGCGAGGCCTGCAGGGTGTGGGTGGCGCCGATCGCGTTGACCTCGAAGAGGCGGCCGATGGTGTCGTGGCGGACCATGCCGAGCAGGCCGGCCGCGTGCACGCCGGCATTGATCACCAGGGAGTCGAGCCGGCCGTGCCGCTGGTAGATGCGGCGCATCATGGCCGAGACGAGCCCTGGATCGGCCACGTCGCCGTGGACGGAGTCGGTCAGGCCGCCGGTCTCGGCGGCGACGTCGGCGGCGACCTTCGCGGCCCGCTCCTCGTCGCGGCCGTGCAGCACGACGTCGTGACCGGCGGCGGCCAGCGTGGTCGCGATGGCCCGGCCGATGCCCGTCGTCGAGCCCGTGACCAGGGCGACCCGGGCCTCAGCGGGCGGCAGCGCCGACGCCATGCTTCTCCAGCAGCTCGGCCGCCTTGGCGAACGAACTCATGTCGATCATCTCGTCGGTGTCGATCATGACGGAGAACTCGTCCTCCATCGCGGCGATCAACGCCATGTGGGCCAAGGAGTCCCACTGCGGGATGGCACGGTATTCGAGCCCGTCGACGTCGGTGCCGTCAGGCAGGTTGAGCGCCACGCGGAAGACGGCCCGCAGGCGATCGAGATGACTCATGATCACTCACTCTCTGTCCTCAAGGCGCGACCCAGTGTAGCCACGATCGACAGGTGAGGAGAAACCAAGACCCCGTGCCGGGTAATGGAAGCGTATAACGACACGTGGCGTGTGCGGGGGGCTGGGAATGTCTGCTGGGACACGCCAACCGTACGGGGGAAATGATGGACGAATCCAATCACTGGTACGGGCACTCCCGCATACTCGGCAAATATTGCGGCCTGCCGGATGGGATGCCGAAGCGCATCCAGGGTTTTCTCCAGCACGGATGGAACTATCTCCACGGATTTCCCCCGGATGACCATTGGTGCAGCCCCGGCTACCCGCGTTTCGTCTGGTCGGACACCCTGCGCCGCCGGGGCTGGTCGATGGGCCGCAGGGGGCACTATCTGATCGGGGCGCCCTGGATCTACCTTCTTCACCTCGAGCCGGACTTGGGCGTGGTTCCCGAACGGGAGGGTACGATCTGGTATCCCTTTCATGGATGGGAGAAGTATTCCGTCAGCGGCGACCACGGTCGACTGGCCGATGAAATACGCGATGTCGAGATTGGCCCGGTCACCGTCTGCCTTTACTGGCTAGAGTTCGCAAATCCGGACATTCGGCGGGCGTACGAGTCGAGAGGTTTCCGGGTCATCTGCCATGGCGAGCGCGGATCCCGCTGGGACGGGAAGGGGCGTGACTTCCTGCGCAAGCAGCTGGTCCAGCTGCGGCGGCACCGCAGGGTGGCCTCCAACAGGCTCGGCAGCGCGCTGTTCTACGGCGCGTCCGTGGGGTGCGAGATCGCCGTCTACGGCGATCCGATGCAGTACGAGGACGAACGGCCTGAGTACGGCGGCACGGCCCGCCGCATGAGGCTCTGGCCCGAGCTGCACGGCACGGCCGTCGACCCCGGGCCGGCGGCGGAGGCGGCACGGCAGGAGCTGGGATTCGACTATCAGGCGACACCGGAGGAGCTACGGCGGATGTTCGGATGGAAACGGGTGCGCTGCGGGTCCCCGGCGACCGGGCACGGAGCGAGGGCATGAGCACGCGCATGGACGAGGCACCCGAGAACGTCCGGCTCATCGGCGGGGAGATGCTGCTGTGGTCCGACATGTCCAACATGGGGGGCATCACGGACTGGCGCGGCGCGGCACTGGAACTGATCAGGCGGATGATCCCGGCGAGCGGCCGGGTGCTGCTGGTCGGGCCGCATCCCCAGGCGCTGGTGGACGAGGTCGTCGAGCTGGCCCCCGAGGCGGCGGCGCTCGTGCGCTCCTACCCCGACGCGTGCGCGCTCGGCTCGCGGCACCCGGGGCTGGAGGTGTTCTGCGGGCGGCTGGAGCTGCTCGACTCCGGCGAGTCGTACGACCTGGTGGTCGCGATCGACGGGCTGGCGCGCACGCACTCCGCCGAGGCGCCGGCCTCCGGATGGCAGGAGTCGGTGGCCGCGCTCGCGGCGCTGATCGCGCCCGGCGGGCGGCTGGTGCTCGGCGTCCACAACGACCTGGGCATCGACCGCTTCATCGAGGCCAGGCCCGCCGACCGGGAGGGCGGCGACGACCAGTGGGCGCCGCACGGTTTCGACCCGACCTACCCCAGCGGGCCGCCGGCCGTCGACCGCGGCCTGGAGTGCGCGGGGCTGAGCGTGCTGCGCCGCTACGCGGCCTACCCCGGGCGCCAGGCGCCGCGCGCGCTGCTGGCCGGCGAGGCGCTGGCCGGTGACCTGCCCGACGCGCTCACGTTCCCGCTCAGCGCGCGCGGCGGTGACCGCCTGCTGGCGGCCGACCCGCTGCGGCTGACCCGCGTGGTGTTCCGCCACCGCCTGGGCGAGGAGCTGGCGCCCCTCTGGGTCGCCGTCGCCGCCCGTCCTCCCGTCGCACCCGGCGCCGAGGACGACCTGCCGCTGGGCCTGATCGAGGAGGGCCCGGCCCTGTACGAGTTCACCGGCACGGCCACCAGGCGGCTGCCCGACGGCGAGGAACGCCAGATCCCCACCGGCCGGGTCGTCGAGGAGATCCTCGTCGAGGCCTGCGCCCGCGAGGACGTCAAAGCCGTACGCGACCTGCTCACCCACCTGGCCGGCTGGCTGGAGGGCGGCGGCAGCGTCGTGGGGGCGGCCGACAGCCTCGTCCACGACGGCGTCCGCTTCGCCGCGATCAGCCCGCCGGCCGCGCCGTCCACGCAGCCCGAGCCGCGCGTCGTGCTCTGCCGGATCCTGTGGCGTTTCGCGGTCAGGTTGCTGGCGGCCGGGCACCACCATCCCTGGCCGTGGCCGCTGGAGGCCGACCAGCTCGCGCTGACCCTGTGCGGCATGGCCGGGCGGCCCTGCGACCGGGGCGACCTCGACCGGGCCAGGAAGTTCGACGCCGAGCTCGGCCAGCCCGCCGAACCGGCCGAGCAGGCCCCCACCTACCGCGACCTGCTCGGCGCCCGCGACCGCCTGGCCGACCAGCTGACCGCGGCCCTGGCCAGGATCGCCCGTCTGGAGACCAAGCTGACCTACCGCGAGCGCGAGCTGGTCAGGTCGAAGTCCCGCCTGCGCAGGACGCAGCGCAAGGCCACCGCCTACAGAAGATCCCTCGGATACCGCCTCTCCCGCCGCCTGGCCCGCCCTCGCAAGGTCGCCCGCCGAGTCATCCGCCTGTTGTCCGGTTGACGTAACGATGAGGAGTGCATGTGCCGGTCCTGTCGGTGATCGTGCCGTTCTACAACGTCGAGAAGTACATCGGACCCTGCCTGGACTCCATCGCCGCGCAGACCCTGCACGACCTCGAGGTGATCTGCGTCGACGACGGCAGCGAGGACGGCGGCCCGGCCCTCGTGAGGTCCAGGCAGGCCCGCGACGGCCGGATCCGCCTCATCAGGCAGGACAACCACGGCGTCGGCCGGGCCCGCAACGCCGGTGTGCGCCAGGCGAGCGGCCGTTACCTGGCCTTCGTCGACGGCGACGACACCGTGCCGCGCGACGCGTTCGGCCGCCTGGTGGCCTCGCTGGAGAGCACCGGCTCCGACCTGGCCTGCGGCAACGTCATGCGGCTGCACCGCAACCTGCTCGTGCCCTCGTGGGCGCACCGGCAGGCGTTCGCCAGGCCGCGCAAGGGCACCCACATCACCCGCCACCCGCTGCTGATCCGCGACCGCATGTTGTGGAACAAGGTCTACCGCCGCTCCTTCTGGGACGAGCTGGGCCTGAGCTTCCCGGAGCGCATGTACGAGGACCAGCCCGTCGCCATGGCCGCCCACGTCGGCGCCCGTTCCGTGGACGTGCTGGCCAGGGTCGTCTACCACTGGCGGCAGCGCGACGAGCCGGGCGCCTCGATCACCCAGCGCAGCCTGGAGCCGGGCAACCTGCGCGACCGCCTGCTGTCGGTGGTGCAGACGGCCGACCTGCTCGGCCGTGCGGCGCCGGGGCTCAAGCCCGCCTTCGACCGCGACACGATGGAGATCGACATGGGTGTCGCCGTCGAGGCCGTGGCGACGATGGGCCCGTCGACGGACCCCGGCCTGCTCGACCTGGCCTGCCGCTACCTCGACGGCGTGTCGCCGCAGGCCTGGCAGAGCATCCCGTTCGAGCGCCGCCTGCAGGTCCACCTGCTGCACCGGCGCCGCCTGGAGGAGCTGGCCGACGTGTTCGCCCAGGCCGGTGACAGGCGGCTGCTGCCCGAGGTCGGCCGGGCCGGGCTGCTGCGCAGGCGCTGGCACGGCCGCCACCCGGCGATGCCGGCCCGCCTGTCGGACGTCTCCGGAGAGCTGCGCCTGGCGGGCCGGCTGGTGAGCCTGGAGTGGCGCGACGGCGTGCTGCACGGCGTGGGCAGGGTCTCGCTGGGCAGGTTCGACGCCGCCCGGCTGCGCCGGGTGCGCCTGTGCGTGTGGCTGCAGGAGCGCGGGACGGGCGAGACCGTACGCCTGTCGGACGCGGTCAGCGCGCCCGTCTGGGAGGACTTCGAGCGCGACGACGGCGACCCGGTGGCCGAGCACACCTTCCCGTTCAGGTTCGCCTTCGACCCGCAGACGCTGACGCCCGCCCAGCTGGCCAGGCGCGGGCACTGGGACCTGCGCGCGCGGCTCAGGGGCCACGGGCTGAGACTCGAGGGGCGGGTGGCCGGTCCGCGCTGGTCACGGCCGCTCGTCCCTGAGCCGCTGCGGTTGCCGGGGGTGTGGGTGGTGCCGGTGCGCCTGCCCAAGGGCGCCTGGGGCCTGCGGTTGCGTACGCCCAAGGCGGTCATCGGATCGTGCCGCGTGGACGGCGGCGAGCTGGTGTGCGCCGGGAAGATCTCCGACGCCGGAGACGGCGAGCCCGTGCTGCGGCTGAGACGCAGGAGCGACGGCGAGGAGATGTACTTCCCCATCGCGCTGGAGGGCCGCGAGTTCCACGTCCGGGTGCCGCTGGCCGACATCGACGAGTGCGTCGGCGACGAGGCGTGGTGGGAGGTGCTCATCGACCAGGGCAAGCCGCTGCGCCCGCTGGTGCGTACGGCGGAGCGGCCGGTCGCGACCGTCGCCGACCGGCGCTTCCTCATCGACAGGGACGACGACGGAGGCCTGCTGCTCGCCGAACGCTGATCAGGACATGATGCCGGCCAGCGTCTCCGCGACCCGTTCCTGCTGCACGTCGGACAGGCAGGGGAACAACGGCAGCGACAGCTCCTCGGCGTAGTAGGCCTCGGCCACGGGGCAGAGCCCGCGCCGGTAGCCGAGGTCCTCGAACACCGGATGCAGGTAGGCCGGCAGGTAGTTGACCTGTACGCCGATGCCGGCCGCGCGCATGCGGTCGTAGACCTCCCGCCGGCGGCCGTCGCGCACCCTGATGGGGTAGAGGTGCCAGCTCGGCTCCACGTAGGCGCGCTGCGCGGGCAGGGCCAGGCCCGGCACGTCGCTCAGCATCAGGTGGTAGCGGGCGACCAGCTCGGCGCGGCGCGCGCGGAAGCGGCGCAACCGCCGCAGCTGGCTCAGGCCGAGCGCGCACAGCACGTCGGGCAGCCGGTAGTTCAGGCCGAACGTGTGCACCTCCTGGTGCCAGCCCCCCTCGCCGGGGTGACGCTGCTCGGCGGGGTCGCGTATCAAGCCGTGGTTCATGAACCGGGCGGCCCGCAGGAACCGCTCGGGGTCGGCCGCCGCCACCGCGCCGCCCTCCGCCGTGGTGACGGTCTTGGTCGGGAAGAAGGAGAACGTCGTCAGGTCAGCCAGCGACCCCACCGGCCGCCCCTTGTACGCCGACCCGATCGAGTGGGCCGCGTCGGCCATCAGCAGCGCCCCGGCCCCGTCGGTGACCGTGCGCAGCTCGTCGTAGTCGGCGGGATGGCCCGCGTAGTCGACCGCCGTGACCACCCGCGTGCGCGGCGTGACCAGCGCGGCGGCGCTGCCGGGGTCGAGGTTGCCCGTGTCGGGCTGTACGTCGGCGAAGACCACCCGCGCTCCCAGCATCGCGGCCGTGGCGGCGGTGGCCACGAACGTCAGCGGCGAGGTGACCACCTCGTCGCCCGGCCCCACCCTCGCCGCGGCGTAGGCGACGTGCAGCGCCGCGGTGCCGGACGTCACCGCCACGCACGGCACGCCGCCGGTCCAGCGGGCCAGCTCGGACTCGAACGCGCCGACCGCGGGACCCTTGGTCAGCCAGTCGCCGCGCAGCACCTCCGTGACCGCCTCCACGTCGGACTCGGCGATCGACTGGCGTCCGTAGGGCAACATCAGCCGGTCACCATGCCGCGCAGGTCGTCGACCGACAGCCACTGGTCGTTGGTGTCGGAGCGGTAGGCGAACCCCTCGGGCAGCACCTCGCCCGCCTGCGGGGGCCGGTAGCCCCAGGTCGCGATCGTCGGCTGGAGCACGTAGCGGTCGGCCAGCCGCAGTGTCCTGCGCCCGTCGTCGGGCCCGATCATCTCCTCGTGCAGCTTCTCGCCGGGCCGTATGCCGATCTCGTAGATCGGGCTGTGCGGGGCCAGCGCCTCGGCCAGGTCGGTGATGCGCATGCTGGGGATGCGCGGGACGTAGAGCTCGCCGCCCTGCATGAGGTCGAACGAGTCGACCACGAACCTGACGGCCTGGTCGAGCGTGATCCAGAACCTCGTCATGCGTTTGTCGGTGATCGGCAGGGAATCGCCCTGCCCGGCCAGCCGCTGGAAGAGCGGCACGACCGAGCCGCGGCTGCCGACGACGTTGCCGTAGCGGACGACGGAGAAGCGGGTCTCGTGGGCGGCGGCGTAGTGGTTGGCGGAGACGAACAGCTTGTCGGCGACCAGCTTCGTGGCGCCGTAGAGGTTGATCGGGCCGGACGCCTTGTCGGTGGAGAGGGCGACGACCTTGCGCACGCCGCAGTCGATGGCGGCCTCGACGACGTTCTGGGAGCCGGAGACGTTGGTGCGGACGTATTCGAACGGGTTGTACTCGGCGGTGTCGACCTGCTTGAGTGCCGCCGCGTGGATGACGTGCTCGACGCCGTGCATGGCGCGGGTCAGCCGGTCGCGGTCGCGTACGTCGCCGAGGAACCAGCGCAGCCGCTCGTCGTCGAAGAGCTGCTTGAGCTCGTACTGCTTGAGCTCGTCGCGGGAGAACACGACCAGCCGCCGGACCCCGAGCGAGTCGAGCGCGTGGCGGATGAACGCCTTGCCGAAAGACCCCGTGCCTCCGGTGATCAAGATCGACGATCCGCTGAGAATGCTCACGTGGCCCCCTGAAATCGCGTTTACGCGCTGTCGTCGTATGAGCAGCCGGTAGCATAGCGCGATCGATCGGAGACTCACTGTCACACGGGGGAATGGGGCTTCGGTGCGCATTGTCGGAATTGTCCAGGCTCGGATGGGCTCCACGCGCCTGCCCGGGAAGGTGCTGCGCGACCTGGGAGGCCGCTCGGTGCTGGCCTGGGTCGTACGCGCCGCGCGCGAGGCGGGCGCACTCGACGACCTCGTCGTCGCCACCACGATCGAGCAGGCGGACGACGCCGTGGTCGCCGAGTGCCGCGAGCTCGGCGTGGCCTGCCACCGAGGGCCGGTCGACGACGTGCTGACCAGGTTCGTGCACGCGATGGCGGGGCGGCGGGCCGACGCGGTCATGCGGTTCACGGCCGACTGCCCGCTGCTCGACCCGGCCGTGATCAGGGAGGCGGCGCTGGTCTACCGGGCCGTGCCCGGCCTCGACTACCTGAGCACGAGCCTGGTGCGCACGCTGCCGCGCGGGCTCGACGTGGAGGTCGTGGGCAGGGCGGCGCTGGAGCGGGCCGACCGCGAGGCCGCCGCCTTCCACCGCACCCACGTCACCTCCTACGTCTACGAGCATCCCGGCGACGCGCGGCTGCTCGGGCTGACCTACCGGCCCGCCGCCGACGATCTGCGCGTCACGCTCGACACCGAGGACGACTGGAAGCTGATCTCCCGCGTGGTGGCCGGGTTCGGCGACCGCTACGTGCCGGTCAAGGCGCTGGTGAGCTGGTTGCGGGCCCGGCCCGAGGTGTGCGGGCTCAACGCCCACGTGCGGCAGAAGGCATTGCAGGACGCGTGAGCGGCCGCCTCAGGGTGGGCCTGCGCTGCGACGCCGGGGTGAGCAGCGGGGTCGGCCACCTGGTGCGCTGCGTGGCGCTGGCCGAGGAACTGCGCGCCCGTGGCGTCGAGGTGATCTTCCTCGGGCAGGTGCGCGGCTCGGCGTGGGCGCGGGCGCAGCTCGACGAGCGCGGGCTGCCGCTGTCCGACGCGCCTTCCGACCCCGGCCGCCTGGCGGCCTTGGCCCGCGAGCTGCGGCTGGCCGCCGTCGTGCTCGACTCGTACGCGCTGCCTGCGGCCACGGGGGCGGCGCTCAGGCGGGCCGGCCTGGCGGTGCTGGCCATCGCCGACGGCGACCCCATGGGCCAGCAGGCCGACCTCTATCTCGACCAGAACCTCGGCGCCGAACACCGCCACCTTCAGGGCGAGGGCACGAGCGGGCGGTGGCTGGCGGGAGCACGTTACGTGCTGCTGCGCGACTGCGTGCTTCGGTGCGCGCGCACCCCACGGCCCGGCCGGGTGCCGCACGTGCTCTGCTTCTTCGGCGGCACCGACAGCGCCGGCGTCGCGCCCGCGTGGGCGCGGGCCCTCCTGGCGACCGGCGAGCGGTTCCAGGGCACGGTGGTCAGCCCGGCGCCGTTCGACGCGGGCGGCCCGATCACCGTGATCCCGCCGACGGACCGCCTGCCCGAGCTGATGGCCGGGGCCGACCTCGTGGTCACCGCTGCGGGCTCGGCCGTCTGGGAACTGCTCTACCTCGGCGTGCCCGCGGCGCTCACCTGGGTGGCGGACAACCAGCTCATCGGTTATGAGGAGCTGGTCGGCAGGGGCGTCGCCGCCGGGCTGGGCGGCGAGCCCGGCGAGCGGGCCGTGGCCGCGCTCGCCGGGCTGCTCGCCGACCCCGCCGCCCGCGAGGAACACGGCAGGCGGGGGAGCGGCCTGATCGACGGCAGGGGCAGGAAGCGCGCCGCCGACGCCCTGCTCGCCCTGCTCTAGACGTGGTCCCAGGTCAGCGGCGTGCCGAACGCCACGTCACGGGTGAAACGCCGGCCCATGACCTGCGCGGCGGCCTCGGGAGGCAGCCCGCCCGCCGGCCGGATCGAGCGTACGTTGCCGGGGGTCACCTGCTCGCCGGCCCGCACATCGCGTACGACGTGCAGGGACCGGCGAAAACGCAGCCCCTCGCGCTCGGACGGGCGCGGCCCGATCACCGGGTCGCCCAGCGACCGCCAGGCCCGCTCGCTCTCCACCACCAGCGCCAGCAGCTCGCCCGGCTCCAGCGAGAAGGCCGCGTCGACCCCGCCCTCGGCTCTGGACGTCGTGACGTGCTTCTCGATCAGGCAGGCCCCCAGCGCCACCGCGGCCAGCGCGGCGCCGAGCCCCGGCGTGTGGTCGGAGACGCCGACGACCTCCCCGGTGAGCGCGGCCAGCAGCGGCAGCGCGCGCAGGTTGCTCTCGGCGGGCGAGGCCGGGTAGGACGCCGTGCACGACAACACCGCCAGCTGCGCGCAGCCCGCCTCGCGGGCGGCCGTCACCGCCGCCTCGATCTCCCCGGCCGACGCCATGCCCGTGGAGATGATCAGCGGCTTGCCCGTGCTCGCCGCGAGCCTGATCAACGGCAGGTCCACGATCTCCGAAGAAGCGATCTTGTACGCCGGTGTGCCCAGCTTCTCCAGCAGTTCGACGGCCGTGGGGTCGAAGGGCGAGGAGAAGGCGGTGAGCCCGTGCTCGCGGGCCCGCTCGAAGATCGGCTCGTGCCACTCCCACGGCGTGTGGGCACGCTCGTAGAGCTGGTAGAGGTGCTCGCCGCCCCACAACTCGTGCCCTTCGCCGATCCGGAACGCGGGCCCGTCGCAGTCGACGGTGAGTGTGTCGGCCCGGTAGGTCTGCAGCTTCAGCGCGTGCGCGCCGCTGGCCGCCACCGCGTCCACGATGGCCAGCGCCTGCGCCAGGCTGCCGTTGTGGTTGCCGGACATCTCGGCCACGACGTAAGGAGGATGCCCGCTCCCGATCGGCCGCCCCGCGATGGAGATCATGCCTGCCCCTTCCTGAGCTGGATGGCCACGACGTCGCGCGGCACGCCGTCGACGTCGCGCTGGTAGGAGTCCACCTCGGTGAACCCGAACCGCCGGTGCAGCAGCCTGACCGGCGCGTTGTCGGCCAGCACCTCGCCGCGCAGCGCGCTCTGCCCGAGCGGCCCGAAGGCGTGCGCGATGGCCGCCTTCTCCAGCCCGATCCAGGCCCGCAGCAGGTCACCGGAGCGTTCCAGCCCGTCGAGGTCGAGGTAGAAGCCCCAGGAGGCCGGGCCGGACGGCAGGCCGGCGTAGGTCACCACGCCCGCGGGGACCCCGTGGTGGTCGTAGATCAGCACGCACCTGGCCGGGTCGGCGCGGACCGCCTCCCACCAGCGCAGGTGCTCCTCCTCCGCGATCTCGTGCGTCGCGAAGCTGGCCGCGCGCACCCGCGGATGGTTGCGCCATCGGCGCATGACGGGCAGATCGTGGTCACGGACGCTCCTCAGCATCGATGCCCCTAACTCTCAGCGCGGACTCAACTGCACAACGTAGCCGATTGTGCGTCAGGTAAAGAGCTCATCAGGGATGCGGATCCGGCGCGGCCGTCACGGCATGCTGCCCTCGACCTGTCCTTTCGAGCCAGGTCCAGGAAGCAAGGAGCAATCGTCATGATCCCCCTGCTCAGCGTCGTCGTCCCGTTTCATGACGTGGAGGCGTACATCACCGAGTGCCTCAAGTCGCTGGCCGCCCAGACGCTCGAAGACATCGAAGTGATCCTGGTCGACGACGGCTCCCAGGACGGAAGCCGGCGCGTGGCCGAGGACTTCGCCGCGCGCGACGAACGGTTCGTCATCGTCACCCAGCGCAACCTGGGGCCGGGGCCGGCGCGCAACGCGGGCATCCGGCACGCCCGCGGCACGTATCTCGCCTTCGCCGACAGCGACGACGTCGTGCCGCCGAACGCGTACGAACTGCTCGTCGGAAGCCTGGCCGAGACCGCGTCCGACCTCGCGTGCGGCGCGGTCGGGCGGCTCGTGGACGGCCGGCTGGAGGAGTCGACGCTGCACGAGAAGGTGTTCAGGCGGCCGCAGCTGTGCACCCACATCACCGACAGGCCGGTGCTCATCAGGGACCGCACCGTGTGGAACAAGGTCTACCGGCGCTCCTTCTGGGAGCGCTGCGGCCTGGCCTTCCCCGACGGGATCTACGAGGACGTGCCCGTCGCCATGCAGGCGCACGTCCTGGCCACCAGCGTGGACATGGTGGGCGAGGTGGTCTACCACTGGCGCAGGCGCGAGTCGGGGACGACGTCGATCACGCAGCGCAGGACCGAACCGGACAACCTGTACGAGCGGCTCGCGGCGATCCGCGCGGTCCGCGCCTTCCTCGACGAGCGCGCGCCCGACCTGCTCGACGGCTTCGACGCGCTGGTGCTGGAGAAGGACATCCTGTTCCTGTTCCAGGCGCTGGAGAGCTGCGACGACTGCGAACCGGTGCTGGAGCTGGCCCACGCCTGGCTGGACGAGCTGAGCGTGCGGGCGCTGGCCACTGCGCCCTCGCTGCGCCGCCTGGAGTTGCACCTGGTCAGGCACGGGTTCGTACGGGAACTGCGCAAGGTGCGCGCCTTCCGCAGGGCGCGCGAGGGCGGCACCCGCATCGTGCCGCGCGGCTGGCGCGTCACCAACTGGTACGGCGACTACCCCTTCTTCCGCAACCGCCGGCTCCGCATCCCCGACGAGGTGTTCGATGCCCGCGACGAGCTCAAGCTGGTCGCCAGGGTCGAGGATTGCGAGTGGACCGGCGAGGAGTACCTGCTGCGCGGGCACGTGTCGTTCCACCGCGTCGACAGGAAGCTGGCCAGGGTCGGTCTGTGGTTGTGCGACGGACGCCGCCGCGTGCCCCTGGAGGTGCGGCGCTCGGGCCGGCACGGCGTGGTCGCCGCCATCGACCCCCGCAGGCTCGGCGGCGGCAGGAACTGGAAACTGCAGGTGCGCGCCGAACTGCGCGGCCTGGTCATGACCGGCTGGTGCAGGGACGGCGACACCGGACCCACGTGGCGGTTTTCCGTGCCGGGACGGTCAAGAACAGGCATGGAAACCACCCAGTAGTTCCAGAGAGTAATCGATCCGGCGCGTTGCGTGGCCATGCTGGAGTCCATGAGGACCTATTCGCTCGATGACGTCCACGAGACACGCAAGCGGAGAGATTCCTGGTGGACTGTGTACTTCGTGGACCCGGCCGCCTGCCGGGTCGCGCTGGCCGTGGCCAACCGCACCCGGCTGACGCCCAACGCGCTCACGGTGTTCTCTCTGGTCCTCGGCGCGGTGTCGGCCGCCTGCTTCGCGATGAACCAGCTCGTGGCGGGCGCCCTCGCGTTCTATCTGAGCTTCATGATCGACTGTGTGGACGGCAAGGTCGCCCGGCTCAAGGGCACCGGCACGCCCTTCGGGCTCTGGCTCGACTACGTGGGTGACCGCGTCCGGGTGATCCTGTGCGCCGGGGGGCTGGCGTACGGGCAGTACGCGCTGACGGGCGATGTGCGCTTCATCGTCCTGGGCGCGGCGGTGGCCGTGCTCGACCTGTTCAGGTACGTCAACGCGCCGCAGATGAAGCGGGTGCGCGAGGCGGTCAGAGAGGGGCGGCATGAGCCCGGCGACGAGCATGAGCCCTTCGACCAGGATCCCTTCGACCAGGAGGCGCAGGAGCCGCAGGAGCGGGTGGCGCTGGGGCGGGGGCCCCGGCGGCGCAGCTTCCCGAGGCGGCTCAACAGGTTCCTGGCCCGCCACCGGGTGCGCTCGCACCTGATCAGCGGCATCGAGTTCCACGCGGCGGTGTTCGTGGTCGCGCCTCTTGCGGGGGCATGGGCGCTCATCCCGCTCGCCGCGATGTCGGGGGTCCTGCTGCTGGCCAACGAGGTCTTCCTCGTCTACCGGCTGTGGCTCTTCACGCGCAGGCACGGCGCGGCCTCCTCTCAGGAGAGCCGAGAGCACGTTCTCGTCTAAGTTTTCGGGGGTTACAACGCAATGTCCGACCGACCAGTCTTCGTCATCGGATGCCCGCGGTCTGGCACCACGATGCTCCAGCTCATGCTCCATTCGCACCCGCGCATGGCGGTGCCTCCGGAGACGCGCTTCCTCGTACCCGCCTACCACCGCCGGCGCACGTGGGGCGACCTGCGGGTCACCCAGCGCCGCCGCGCGTTCGCCCAGTGGATCGCCACCGAACGCAGCACGAAGTTCCGCGAGCTCAAGATCGACAAGGACGAGTTCATCCGGCAGTGCGTGGAAGGGCCCGGCTCGCTCGGGTCGGTGCTCGGCACGGCCTTCCGCATGTACGCCGACCGGTTCGACAAGCCGCGCTGGGGCGACAAGCGGCCGAGCTACGTCAAGCAGGTCGACATGCTGCTGCGCCTCTTCCCCGACGCCCAGTTCATCCACCTCATCAGGGACGGCCGCGACTGCGTGTCCTCGCTGAAGGAGATGCCCTGGTACAACCTGGACTCCTTCCACGCCGTGTCCACCTGGGCCGAGGCCATCGACGCGGGCGGCCGGCTGCGCCGGACCCTGCCCGAGGACACGTACTACGAGCTGCGCTACGAGGACCTCACCGACGACCCGGCGACCGAGCTGAAGAAGCTCTGCCACTTCCTGGAGGAGGACTTCGCCCCGTCGATGGTCTCCCCGCGCGAGGCCGCCCAGGTGGCGGTGCCGCAGCACAAGGTCTGGCACAGCAACACGCACAGCGACGTCCTGCGCAGCCGCGTGGGCAGCTGGGCGAACCGGCTGGAGGACTGGGAGATCTCGCTGTGCGAGCACATGCTCGGCGACCGCCTGGAATCCATGGGGTACGAGCTCACGGGCGCGCCGAAGCCCTCGAAGGAGCACGTGGTCGCCTGCCAGAAGACGATGCAGAAGCGTAAGGCCAGCCGCATGCGCAAGGCCATGCGCGACCGGCTGAACCGCCTGCGCGAGCCCAGCCCGGTGGCCGCGCTGCTCACCTCGGGCCAGTGCGCGCTCGCGGGCGTGCCCCACCACCGCCCAGAGGTGAGCGAACCGGCGGTGTGACTGGGGCCGGCGCCCCGGGATCAGCGGTCGATGTGGGTGAACATCGACTCCCAGCGGTCGAGGACGTGGCCGAGGCGGAAGGCCGCGGCCCGGGTGCGGGCCGCGGCCCCGAGGCGCCGCCGTTCCCCGGCGGAACGGACGAGCCGGCCCAGCGCGCCCGCGAAGGCGGTGACGTCGCCGGGCGCCACCGCCACGGGCCCGGCCGAGCGTACGCCTCCCGACACGTCGAACGCGACCGAGGGCACCCCGTGCGCCGCCGACTCCAGCAGCACCACGGGCAGGCCCTCGTGCTCGCTGGTCAGGCCGAGCACCGAGGCGGCGAGGTATTCGGCGGGCATGCGCGCCGCGGGCACCCGCCCACGGAAGACGACCCGGTCGCCGACGCCTTCCCTGGCCGCGTGCTCGCGCAGTCGCGCCAGCTCGCCGCCGTCGCCGATCAGGTGCAGCTCCCACGGCGGCGGCGCGTCCGACCTGGCGAACGCGCTGATCAGCCGGTCGAACCGTTTGACCCCTTCGAGCCTGCCCACGCCCAGCACCCGCGGCGAGTCGAGCGGGGACGTCTCCTCCGGCCAGGTGGCCAGAGGGTTCGGCAGGCTCCACGTGTTGGGCAGCAGCGCGTGTTCGGAGAAGCGCCAGGCGTCGTCCTCGCTGAGGAACACCGCCTGGTCGAGCGCGGGATAGTGCTTCCTGATCGAGGCGAGGTGCCAGGTGTCGCGGGCGTGGTCGTACGAGCCGTGATACTGCCCGATCGCGCGGAACGCCTTCGGCAGGAGGCCCGCCATCCTGGCGACCGCCGAGGGAGAGGTCATCACGGCGTACCCTGGTCTGATCCCTTCGAGCAGGCGCTGCAGTCTCCCGTCGGCCCGGCTGCGGGCCAGGCGGCCTGTCGTGTCCAGGGGGCGTCGGCTGATGACGTGGTGGTGGTAGAGCGGCCGGTCGACGTACCGGAAGGGGGCGGGGGAGCCGTGCAGGCCGATGACGTGCACCTCGTGGCCCCGCCCGGCCAGTCCCTGGGCGATGGTGTGCGTGACCTGCTGGACGCCGCCGAGGGAGTCGGCGTCCAGGCAGGCGAGGACGACGCTCAACGGGCGCCTTCGAAGAAGTCGGCCACGATCCTGGCGGCGGCGTCGCCGTGCTCGTCGGCGCACCAGAGGTCGCGGAAGGCGGCGTAGCGCCCGGCGCAGGCGGCGTGCCGGGCGGGCAGGTCCCTGAGGGCGGCGATCAGCTCCTCGGTGCTCGTCACGCACGGCCCCGGCGCGATGGCCGGGAGGTCGTGGTAGACGCCGCGCTCGGAGAGCCGGTAGTCGTCCCAGTCGTCGATGAGGAACAGCATCGGCTTGCCCGTGAGCGCGTAGTCGCACATCACCGAGGAGTAGTCCGTCAGCAGCGCGTCGGAGGCGGGCATGAGGTCGTTGATCTCCGGGTACGCCCCGGCGGTGCGGACGAAGTGCAGCAGGTGCTCGGGCACGCGATAGCGCTCGACGGGGTGAGTGCGCAGGATGACGACCCACTCACCGGCCAGCTCGTCGGCCATGAGCTCCAGGTCCGCGCGCACCGAACGGCCGCTGCCCTTGGCCCGGTCGCGGTAGGTGGGCGCGTACAGCAGGATCTTCCTGCCGGGCGGGATCTCCAGCCGCTCCCGCACGTCGGGTGCTCCCTCCCCGCGTACGAGGGCGTCGCAGCGGGGTGTCCCGCAGCGGTAGACCTTGCCCGTGTAGCCGTTGGACGGCAGGAACACCCGCGAGAACTCCGCGCTCGGCGACACCAGCGCGTCCCACCGGGCGACCGCGGCCCGCCACCGCGCCCGCGGCTTGTCGAAGTCGCCGCGCAGGTCGGGCGCGTCGAAGCCGATCGACTTGATGCCCTGCCCGTGCCAGGTCTGCAGGTAACGGGTGCCCCGAGGCTTCGGATAGTCGAGCGGGAACCCGTGGCTGTCCACCCAGATCCCCGCGCGGGCCATCGTCCAGACGTAACGCCAGCTGCCCCTGCGCACCCGCCGTACGCCGGGAGGGAACCCGCCGCGTCCCTTGGCCGCCGACCAGACGACCTCGATCGGCAGCCCGCGCCGCCGTACCTCCTCGTGCAGGGCCCGGGGGCTGCCGCTGTAGCCCTTGCCGACGTCCGACTCGAACAGCGCGAGGTCCCTGCGCCGCGGCAGCACGCGGATCAGCACCTTGTACGCCCGCAGCTTGTTCCTCGGCGTGCTGTACCGCTTGATCAGGCGTCGCTTGACCCGCTGCCACACGGGCCGGGGCCCGGCGACGGGACGTACGCACAGGTACGCGGCGTGGCCCTCGGCCTTCACCGTGCGGCCGGGCAACCGGACGGGCTTCATGTGCGGGTCGACGATGATCCGGTCGGTCGTGGAGTGCCCGTCGGAGACCCTGGTGAAGCCGATGCGCGGATCGCACCTGCCGGTGGGCGTGAAGACGACCTCGCTGACGTATCCGCCGTCACCGGACGGGCGCGGCGTGATGGGTACCCGTCTGCCGCCGAGCTGCAGGAACGCCTTCCACTCCAGCGGCAGCTTGCCGAACGGGTCGTAGCTGCGCACGGTCATCCGCACGCGCTCGCCGTCGGAGGAGACGGCCGTGGCCTCGTGCCGCAGCCTGGACTTCGAGAAGGGCAGCTCCGCGAGCCGCATCCGGGTGATGTCCATGCCGGGCGAGATCGACGTGCCCCAGTACGTATGCCCGTCGCGCTGCACGGCGGCCCTGGGCGCGGCCCTCGGCCCGGTGAGCTGGCCGGCCGCGACGCGCAGGTCCTCGATGCGGTCGTCCAGGACGAGCCGGCAGCAGACCCGGTCGAGCGGCGCCAGCTCGTCCAGCGCGTCCGCGGGGATCTCCTCCAGGTAGGGCCGCACGATGGAGGCGAACTCCTTGGTCCACACCAGGTCGCGCGAGGGCAGCGGGTTGAGGTAGACGCGCAGGTCCTGGCGGAGGAACCGGCGCTGGCGGTGCGGCACCAGGTCACCGGCCCCGTGCCGGCGCAGGGCGTCGTCGCTCATCCTGGCGGCGGTGACCCGCTGGCGTACGTTGTCCAGGTCGTCGATGCTCAGCGAGATCGACGTGTTCGACGGCGCCCGGTGCCAGTGGTAGACCGTCCACGGCACGACGGCGAATCTGCGCGAGAGCGCGTACAGTTCGGCGGCGAAGACGTGGTCCTCGTAGTGGATGTCCTCGGGGAACCGCAGGCCGGCGGCGCGCAGCCGGCTCAGGTCGTAGAGCTTGTTGGTGGTGAAGCTGTCGAGGAACAACGCGGGTTCCTCGCGGATGCCCTCGACGACCCGCCGCCGGGCGAACAGCGACGGATAGTACGGCTGGAGGCGTCCGGTCCGCTCGTACAGCCGGGAGATCTGCCCCGAGACGAAGTCGGCGCCGGTGCGCTCGATCTCGGTGAGCAGGCTCTTGCACGCGTGCCGGGGCAGCTCGTCGTCGCTGTCGAGGAACATGACGTACGGCGCGGTCGCGGCGTCGATGCCGTCGTTGCGCGGGGCCCCGCACCCGCCGCTGTTGCGCTGCCTGCGCAGGTAGCGGACCCGGTGATCGCCGGCCATGAGGCGGGCCGCCACCTGCGGGGTGGCGTCGGTGCTGGCGTCGTCGGAGACGATCACCTCCAGGTCGCGCAGCGACTGCCCGAGCACGGAGTGTACGGCCCTGGGCAGGCGGTCCGCGTCGTTGTACGTGATGACGACGACGGTGCAGTCCGGCATGCCACGTCCCCCCAGTAGTCGTCTGGGGAATGGGCTGCCCCTGCCGGAAGGAAAGCGTCAGCACTTGGCTGGATATTTGCCTAAAAATCAGCGCGTAAGCCGACGAATCACCCAGACGATGACCAGCAGCGCCGCGACCGCGCCCGCGATGGGCGCCAGCCGCTTGAGCAACGGTTGCCCGGCGATCTCCAGCAGGTCGAGCGCCTCCTCGTCGGCCGTGCGCGAGGTGCGCAGCGAGCCCACGGGCCGCACCTCCTCCCGGACCTCCTCGGGCTCCCCGGGCTCGGGCACCGCCGCGACAGGCCGGTCGTCGGCATGCGCGGAGGCCGGCTCGACGGTCGACTCGGACAGCAGCTCGGCGAGGTTCTCGGCGAACCTGTCGATGAGCTTGGCGCCCACCTCGGCCATCACGCCGCGTCCGAATTGGGCCGGGCGGCCGGTCACGTTGAACGTCGTCTCCACGGCCACCGCCGTGGCCCCTTCGCGCGGCGTCATCCGCGCCTTGACCGTGGCCGAGGCCGTGCCCGACCCCCTCGCCTCCTTGCCCGAAGCCTTGATCGTCAGCGTGTGGGAGTCTTTGTCCACTTCCTCGAACGCGGCCGACCCCTTGTACGTCACCGTGATCGGGCCGACCTTGACCTTCATCCTGCCGGTGAACTCGTCGCCCTCGAAGACGTCAAGGCTCGCCCCCGGCAGGCACGGAGCGACCCGCTCGACGTCGAGCAGCACCGCCCAGGCCTGCTCGACCGGAACCGGAACCGTGAACTCGTGTTCGAACCGCATCGCCATCGATCCGCTCCTCCTCCGATGGTTGCGACACTACGCCGGGGCGGGGGCACCCCGGAAGGGGTGCCCCCTTCGGGTCAGGGCGATCCGGCCGCCGTGCGTACCGCGCGGTGGGTCAGCACCCTGGCCAGGTGCCGCCGGTAGTCGGGCTGCGCGTGCAGGTCGGTCGGCGGAGAGGTGTCCGCGGCAGCCTCCTCGCACGCCAGGCGCACCTGGTCGCCGAGTTCCACGCCCCGCAGGGCCGCCTCGGTGGCGCGGGCCCGCAGCGGCTTCTCACCCATGTTCGTCAGGCCGATCCTGGCCTCCGTGATCGCGCCGTTCGAGCGCTTGACCGCCGCCGCCACCCCGACGATCGCCCACGACTGCGCGGTCCTGTGGAACTTCTCGTAGTGGAAGCCCCAGCCCGCGCCCAGCTTCGGGATCTTCACGCCGGTCAGGATCTCGCCCGGCTCCAGCGCCGACTCCAGATAGTCGACGAAGAAGCCGGCGGCCGGGATCTCCCGCTCACCGTTCGCCGACCTGGCCACCAGCACGCCGTCCAGCGCCAGCACCACGGCCGGCAGGTCGCCCGCCGGGTCGGCGTGCGCCAGCGAACCGCCGAACGTGCCCCGGTGCCGGATCGCCCGGTCGGCCACCATGGCCGTGGCCAGCGCCACCAGCGGGCAGCCGGCGGTGACCACCTCGGAGCGTACGACCTCGTCGTGCGTGGTCATCGCGCCGATGAAGACGTGGTCGCCCCGGTCGTGCACACCCCTCAGATCGGGCAGCCGGCCGACGTCCACCAGCGTCGACGGGTAGGCCAGCCGCATCCGCAGCAGCGGCAGCAGCGACTGCCCGCCCGCCAGCACCTTGGCGTCCTCGTCCGAGGCGAGCGCCTGGCAGGCCTCGTCCAGCGAGGCGGGCCTGGCGTAGTCGAACTGCGCGGGAATCATGACCGCACTCCTTCGTTGAGGGCCCGCCAGACCCGCTCCGGCGTGCACGGCATCCGTACGTCGTGCACCCCGCGCGGGCGCAGGGCGTCCACGACGGCGTTCACCACGGCCGGCGTCGAGGCGATCGTGCCCGCCTCACCGACGCCCTTGACGCCCAGCGGGTTGCTGGTCGCCGGCGTCTCGGTGCGGTCGAGGGTGAACCCCGGCAGGTCGGCCGCCGACGGCAGCAGGTAGTCGGCCATCGTGGCGGTCAGCAGGTTGCCGTCGGCGTCGTAGACGGCCTCTTCGAACAGCGCCTGCGCGATGCCCTGCGCGATGCCGCCGTGCACCTGGCCCTCCACGATCAGCGGGTTGACGACCTTGCCCACGTCGTCGACCGCCACGTACGAGCGGATCTTCACCATGCCCGTCTCCGTGTCCACCTCCACCGCGCACAGGTGGGTGCCGTGCGGGAAGGAGTAGTTCTCCGGGTCGAACGTGGCCTCGGAGTCGAGCCGCGCCTCCACCCCGTCGGGCAGGTCGTGCGCCGTGAACGCGGCCAGGGCCAGCTCCTGGATCGTCTTGCGCGACTCGGTGCCGCGCACCTTGAACGCCCCGGACTCGAACTCCAGGTCGTCCGGCGAGCACTCCAGCACGTGCGCGGCCAGCTTGCGGGCCTTGTCCTTGACCTTGTCGCACGCCTTCAGCACCGCGACGCCGCCGATGACCAGCGAACGTGAGCCGTAGGTGTCCATGCCCTTGTGGGCGATCGCCGTGTCGCCGTGCAACACCGTGACGTCCTCGAACGGCACGCCGAGCGCGTCGGCGGCGATCTGGCTCCACGACGTCACATGGCCCTGCCCGTGCGGGGAGGTGCCGGTGATGACCTCGACCTTGCCCGTGGGCAGCATGCGCACCGCGCCGTGCTCCCAGCCGCCCGCGCCGTAGTTGGCCTCGCCGAGCATCCGCGACGGCGCCAGGCCGCACATCTCCGTGTACGTGCTGACGCCGATGCCGAGCTGCACCGGGTCGCCCCTGTCACGCCGGTCGGACTGTTCGGCCCGCAGCTTGTCGTAGCCGAACAACGCCAGCGCCTTGTCCGTGGCCGCCTCGTAGTTGCCCGAGTCGTACGTCAGGCCCGAGATCGTGGTGTACGGGAACTCCTCGTGCTTGATCCAGTTGCGCCTGCGTACCTCCACCGGGTCCAGGTTCAGCTCGGCGGCCAGCTCGTCCATCATGCGCTCGATGGCGAACGTCGCCTCGGGGCGGCCCGCGCCCCGGTAGGCGTCCGTGGGCATCTTGGTGGTGAACACGCCCGTGCACGCGAACTCGTACGCGTCCATCTTGTAGATCGCGTTGAACATCGACGCTCCCAGCATGGGAATGCCCGGCGTCACCAGCATCAGGTAGGCGCCCATGTCGGCCAGCAGGTTCACCTGCAGCCCGCGGATGCGCCCGTCGGCGTCGGCGGCCAGCCTGACGTGCTGGAGCTGGTCGCGGCCGTGGTGCACGGTGAGATTGCCCTCGGTGCGGGACTCGGTCCACTTGACCGGCTTGCCCAGCTTGCGCGTGAGCAGCAGGCCCAGCACCTCTTCCGCGGTGACCTGCAGCTTCGAGCCGAACCCGCCGCCCACGTCGGGCGCGATCACGCGGATGCGGTGCTCGGGCACGCCGGTCACCATGGCCAGCATGACCCGCAGGACGTGCGGGATCTGCGTGGACGTCCACAGCGTGAACGACTCGCCGTCCGTGTCGGCCAGCACCGCCCGGGGCTCCATCGCGCTCGGGATCAGACGCTGCTGCACGTACGTGCGGTCGATGACGACGGGTGCGCCCTCGAACGCGGCGTCGAGGTCACCCGACGTGAGCTTCGCGCTGAACGCCTGGTTGCCCGCCTCGTGCACCTTCGGGCTGCCCTCGGCGAGGGCCTCGGTCATGTCGAGCACGGCGGGCAGCGGCTCGTAGTCGACCTCGATGGCGTCGAGCGCGTCGGCGGCTCGGTAGCGGTCCGTCGCGACGACGCAGGCCACCGCCTCGCCGACGTAACGTACCTCGGACACGGCCATCGGCGGGTGGTCGGGGATGACGATGTCGTCGCTCACCGGCCAGGCGCACGGCAGGCTGCCCTGCTCCGCCGCGAGGTCCTCCCCGCTGAACGCCGCCACGACCCCCGGCAGGTCACGCGCCCCCGACACGTCGACCCTGGTGATCCTGGCGTGCGCCATCGGGCTGCGCAGATACATCACGTGCAGCATGCCGGGGCGCGTGAGGTTGTCCGTCCACTGCGTCCGCCCCGTGAGCAGCCTCGTGTCCTCCTTGCGTCGCCGCGGCCTGCCGACCTCCGACCGGCCGGTCGGCTCGTTGAGCTGGTCGCTCTGCGCGATCTGCTCGCCCACCAGGCCGGCGTCCATCTCGGTCATGACGAGCTCACCGCCTGCCCCATCTCCTGTGCGCCCCTGCGTACGGCGCGGACGATGTTGCAGTAGCCGGTGCAGCGGCACAGGTTGCCCTCGAGGCCCTCCCTGATCGTCTCCTCGGACGGGTCGGGGTCGTCTCTGAGCAGGTCGATCGCGGCCATGACCATGCCGGGCGTGCAGTAGCCGCACTGCAGCGCGTGCTCTTCGTGGAAGGCCCGCTGCATCGGGTGCATCGACCCGTCGGCGCCGAGGCCCTCGATGGTGACGACGTCGGCGCCGTCGGCCTGCACGGCCAGTACCGAGCAGCTCTTCACGCTCTGGCCGTCGAGCATGACCGTGCAGGCGCCGCAGTTGCTGGTGTCGCAGCCGACCGGCGTACCGGTCTTGCCGAGGCGTTCTCTCAGCAGGTGGACGAGCAGGAGCCGCGGTTCGACGTCCTCCTCGTAGGTGATCCCGTCGACGGTGACGGTGATTCGGGGCATACGTCCTCCCTCAGGAGCAGGGGGAAAGGCGGACACTCCGAACGTACGCCGGTGTTATTCCCGGTCAAGGTCTACTTCCTGCGAAGGCCCCTGGCGATGATCGCCACCAGCCCCGCGAACGCCAATCCCAGCACCATCACACCCCAGAGGACCAGCCAATCCGTGATCGCCCTTGTCACCACCAAAATACCCAGAACGAGAAAAAGCACGCCGCTGAGCAGGGCCATCCAGTCCGTTCTGTGCAGGCGGCGGGGCCGCTCGACCTCACGCGGCACGTCGCACCTCGATGTCACCGAGGCCGCTGCGCAGCTCGAGCACGACAGTGGCGGGCTCGCCCTTCGGCCGCACCTCGGGAGGCAGCACCTCACGCACCCGCACGTCCACTCCGCTCTGCACCGACTGATCCAGCGTGATGTCACCGACCTTGCTCGACGCGCGTACCTCCACTCTCGCCGTCGGCGGCACGATCACCACCAGCTCGCCCGCCTTGACCGACGCGGTGAACGTCGTCGTCGACCCCGGCTCCAGCGTCAGCTCCGACAGGTCCAGCCTGCCGTCGCCCAGCCCGGCGTCGAAATGCCTGCTCGCCTCGGCCACGCTCCTCGGCACCCACTCCGACGAGCCGACGTTGCTCGGCACACCGCCCAGCATCAGCCCCGTGCCCACGAGCAGCGTGACGAACGTGCCCGCCGCCACCAGCCCGGCGCCGCGCCCCCACCAGGCGGCGATCAGCAGCCCGGCGCCGATGGTGATGAGCATGGCGCCGCCGACGATGGTCGGGCTCACGCCAGCGGCCGTCCTGGCCTGGGCCGCCATGACGATCCCTCCAATGATGAAAGCGAGCAACACGGTGAGGACGCCGATGAACGACCTCGGGCGGCGCCGGCGCGGCGGGGCCTGCACGGGGGCCGGGCGGGTGTACAGCGCGGGGTCGTACGGCGAGTAGCCGCCTCTCCTCGCCGGGTCGAGTGGCTGGTAGGGGCCATGGGGGGCGAACGGGTCGCCGTAGCCGCTGTGTCCGGAGGGCGTCGTCTGCGACCGCCGGGGACCGCCGGCACCCGTCCCGTACGGCTCGGACTGCTGGTACTGCTCGGACGGCTGGTACGGCTTGGACGGTTTGTACGGCTCGGACGGCTCGGACGGCTGGTACGGCGGCACGGCGTGCTCCGCCGTCACCGCGTCACCGGGAGCCGGGTCACCGAGGGCCGGGTCACCGAGAGCCGGGTCCGGCCCGCCGGCGTCGTGCGCCCGGTCGGTCCCGGCGGCAGCCGGCTCCTGCGGGTTCTCGCTCACCGGCCGGGTGAACTCCCGGGTCGGCTCGCTGACCGGCGGCTGACTCGTCGTTCCCGGCACCGCCTCCGGAACCGGATGGCCGGTCGTCTCCTGCACGGGATCCCGTCCCGGCAGGCGGGTGGTCTCCTGCGCCGCCTCGTGGGACGGGTGGCGGGTGGTGTCCTGCGCCGGCCCCTGGGACGGGTGGTGGGTCGTCCCCGGGGCGGGGTCGCCGGACGGGTCCTGGAGCGGAGGGCCGGCCGCCCGCTGACCCTGCACCTGCTCGGGCGTCGCCGACCCGGCCGGACCTGACCCGGCCGGACCCGGCACGGGCGTCTCCTGCGAGGGCGACGACGGCTGCGCGGTCTCGCCCAGGCCCGTACGAGCGGACTGCGGCCCCACCGGAGGCGTCGTCCGCGGCGTCGTGTACGACGGCGCCTGCCGCCCGCCGTCCGTCCTGCACCTGCTGAGCCGCTCGGGCATCGACCGGGCCAGTCCCAGCAGGTCGACCCCGCTCGCGTGCGCTGCCAGCAGCGACACCGCCAGGAACACGCCCACGACGAGCGTGCCCACGTCGAGCCACACCGTCGCCAGGTTGAGCCCCAGGCCGCACGCCAGGACCGCGGCCATCAGCGCCATCACGGTGTCGGCGTCGAAGTCGCGGCCGGTCCACTGTTCGATGAGGCCTGGTTTGCCGTTCGGCTCCTTCATCAGCAGGAACGCCGAGAGGTAGAGGAACAGGCCGATGCCCGAGCCGAACATCAGCACCGCGAAGCCGACGCGGAACACCACGGGATCGATGCCGGTGTGCCGCCCGAGGCCCGCGCAGACTCCCATGAGGAAGCGCCCCTCGCTGCTGCGTCGCAGCACACGGTGGGGGGCGGCCGGTTCCCTGGGCGGAGCTTCTGTCATGTCACCATCGTGTACCTTGGCGCCGGGTGCCCGCATCCGGGACACCCCTGACCTGACCCGGGGGTCGTTCCCTGATGCCTCGATGCCCGGGACGTGTGACTATGGCCATGTTATGGCTGACCAGAAGACACTCGCGGAGCCCAAGGGCGAAACGCCTTACCGGCGGATGATGCGCCCCATGGAGGGCCGCCTGATCGGCGGCGTGGCCCAAGGGCTGGCGACGCAGCTCTCGCTTGATCCGGTGGTGATCAGGCTGATGTTCGTGCTGCTCACCGCGGTCAACGGGGTCGGCATGGTCGCGTACGCGGTGCTGTGGATGATCGCGCCGAAGCAGCCGTACCAAGGGGCTGCTCCGCCGCAGCGTGACTGGAGCCAGCTCGCCGCGTTCAGCGCGATCGGGGTGGCGCTGTTCGCGTTCGGCTGGCTGACGGGCGCGTCCCAGGGCGGCATCGGCATGCTGCCCTTCGCCGTGGGCGGGATCGGCGCCCTGATTCTCTGGCAGCAGGCCGACCCGGAACGCCGCAAGAACTGGATGAGCGGCGCGGCGCTCAGCATGCGGAAGAACCGGGTGCGCTCGCTGCTCGGCGTCGCGCTCGTCGTGATCGGCGGGGCCGGGTTCCTGGCGGCCCAGGGCGAGCTGGCCCAGGCCAGCCAGGGGCTGCTGTTCACCGCCGTCGTGGTCGGCGGTCTGGCCGTCATCGCCGCTCCGTGGCTGGCGGGCCTGTGGAAGGAACTGCAGCTCGAACGGCGCGAGCGCATCAGGCAGGAGGAGCGCGCCGAGGTCGCCGCCATGGTGCACGACTCGGTGCTCCACACGCTCACGCTGATCCAGCGGGTCGCCCACGACCAGCGCGAGGTCACCCGCCTGGCCCGCGCGCAGGAACGCGACCTGCGCAACTGGCTCTACCAGCCGGCCCAGGACGCCGACGCCACGGTGGCGGCCGCCGTACGCAGGATCGCCGCCGAGGAGGAGGACGCGCACGGCGTGCCCATCGAGGTGGTCTGCGTCGGAGACATCGACCTCGACTCGGCGGGCAAGCTGGCCGCCATGCTGAAGGCGTCCCGGCAGGCGATGGTCAACGCCGCCAAATACTCTGGCAGTCCGTCCATTTCCGTCTATGCGGAAGTAGAGGGTGAAGAGGTCACGATTTTCGTGAAGGATCGTGGCAAGGGGTTCGACCTTGAGGCCGTCCCCCTCGACAGGATGGGGATCAGGGAGTCCATCATCGGCAGAATGGAACGTCACGGAGGCGCGGCCAGAGTGCGCACCGAGCCCGGTGAGGGCACGGAAGTGATGTTGACCATGAAGGTGGAGAAGGCATGACACGAGTGTTGATCGTCGATGATCACCGGCTGTTCCGTTCCGGCGTGCGCGCCGAACTCGGCGACTCGATCGAGGTGGTGGGCGAGGCCGAGGACGTGGACTCCGCGGTCAAGGCGATCGCCGAGCAGCAACCCGACGTGGTGCTGCTCGACGTGCACATGCCCGGAGGCGGCGGCCAGGAGGTGCTGCGCCGCGTCCTCGGCTCCGGCTCCCAGGTGCGTTTCCTCGCCCTGTCCGTCTCCGACGCCGCCGAGGACGTCATCGGCGTCATCCGGGGCGGCGCCAGGGGCTACGTCACCAAGAACATCAGCGGTAAGGAACTGACCGACGCCATCCGCAGGGTGTCGGAGGGCGACGCCGTCTTCTCGCCACGGCTGGCCGGTTTCGTGCTGGACGCGTTCGCCTCGTCGGAGGCGCCCTCGATCGACCCGGAGCTCGACTCGCTGACGCAGCGCGAGCGCGAGGTGCTGCGGTTGATCGCGCGCGGTTACGCGTACAAGGAGATCGCGAAGGAGCTGTTCATCTCCGTCAAGACCGTGGAGACGCACGTCTCGTCGGTGCTGCGCAAGCTCCAGCTCTCCAACCGCCACGAGCTGTCACGCTGGGCCACCGCCCGCCGCCTGGTCTGAACGCCCCGTGCGGCGGGCGGGCCGGCTCACAACTTCTCAAGCGGTGCGTACGCCAGCAGCAACGTCTTCTCCCCGCCACCGCCGAAGTCGATCTTGACCTTGGTCTTCTCCGCGACCCCGTCCACGGCCACCACCGTGCCGAGCCCGAAAGCGTCATGGGTGACCCGGTCGCCCGGCGCCAGCGACGGCACGGTGCGCCCGCCGCTCTTCGCCGGGGCGGGCCGGGCGGCCGGCTCGCGCCGCGTGGCGGCGTTCCAGGCGGACTTCTCCGGGTCGGTGCGCCAGTCGATGAGCTGCCCCGGCACCTCGCCGACGAAGCGGGAGGCGGGATTGAACGACGGCGCCCCCCAGGAGCTGCGCACGGCCGCCCGCGTGAGGTAGAGCCGCTGCCGGGCCCGGGTGATGCCGACGTAGGCCAGCCGTCGCTCCTCCTCCAGCTCCTTGGGCTCGCTCAGCGACCTGATGTGCGGGAACACGCCGTCCTCCATCGCCGTCAGGAAGACGACGGGGAACTCAAGGCCCTTGGCGGTGTGCAGGGTCATCAGCGTGACGACGCCCTGGCCGCCGTCGGCGTCGGGAATCTGGTCGGCGTCGGCCACCAGCGACACCTGCTCGAGGAACTCGACCAGCGTGCCCTCGGGGTTGGCCTCCTCGAACTCGGAGGCGACGGAGATGAGCTCGTTGAGGTTCTCCAGGCGCGACTCGTCCTGCGGATCTTCCGAGGCCTCCAGCTCGGCGCGGTAGCCGGTGGCCACCAGCACCTCCTCGGCCAGCGCGGACGGCGGCACGCCCTCGGCCTTGCCGACCAGCTCCTCGATCATCGCGACGAACTCGCGCACCGCGTTGAGCGAGCGGGTGGCCATGCCGTGCGCCTCGTCGGCCCGGCGCAGCGCGTCCCAGAACGAGATGCGCTCGCGCGACGACAGCGCCTCGATCATGGCCTCGGCCCGGTCGCCGATGCCGCGCTTGGGCACGTTGAGGATGCGCCGCAGCGACACGACGTCGGCCGGGTTGGCCAGCACCCGCAGGTAGGCCAGCAGGTCCTTGACCTCCTTGCGCTCGTAGAAGCGCACGCCCCCGACCACCTTGTAGGGCAGGCCGGTGCGGATGAAGATCTCCTCGAAGACGCGGGAGGCGGCGTTGGTGCGGTAGAAGACCGCGACGTCACCCGCCCTGACGTCCTCCTCGTCGCTGAGCCGGTCGACCTCCTGGGCCACGAACATGGCCTCGTCGTGCTCGTTGTCGGCGACGTAGCCCACGATCTTGGGGCCGTCGCCCTGGTCGGACCAGAGGTTCTTCGGCTTGCGCGACTCGTTGCGCGCGATGACGGCGTTGGCGGCGGCCAGGATGTTCTGGGTGGAGCGGTAGTTCTGCTCCAGCAGGATCGTGCGCGCGTCGGGATAGTCGCGCTCGAACTCCAGGATGTTGCGGATCGTCGCGCCGCGGAAGGCGTAGATCGACTGGTCGGCGTCGCCCACCACGCACAGCTCCGACTGGCCCGTCCCCGACCGCACCAGGTCGCCGTCGGCGGTGCGCAGCTCCGGATGCCCGACCAGCTCCCTGATCAGGATGTATTGGGCGTGGTTGGTGTCCTGGTATTCGTCGACCAGCACGTGCCTGAAGCGCATCCGGTAGTGCTCGGCCACCTCGGGGAAGAGCTGGAACAACGTCACCGTGTTCATGATGATGTCGTCGAAGTCCATCGCGCCGGCCTCGGTCAGCTTGAGCTGATAGGCCTTGTACGCCTGCGCGAGCGTCTTCTCCAGGTGCGAGCCGGCCTTGTCGAGCGCGGTCTCGTAGTCGATCAGCTCGTTCTTGAAGTTGCTGACCTGGGCGGAGAACGAGCGCGGCGGATAACGCTTCGGGTCGAGCTCCATCTCCCTGCAGACCATCGCCATGAGCCGCTGCGAATCGGCCTGGTCGTAGATCGAGAAGCTGGACGGGAAGCCCAGCCGCTTGGCCTCCCGGCGCAGGATGCGCATGCAGGCGCTGTGGAACGTCATCACCCACATGGCCTTGGAACGCGGCCCGACCAGCTGGTCGATGCGCTCCTTCATCTCCTTGGCGGCCTTGTTGGTGAAGGTGATGGCGAGGATCTCGCCCGGATGGGCCTCGCGCTCGGCCAGCAGGTAGGCGATGCGGTGTGTCAGCACCCGCGTCTTGCCCGACCCCGCGCCCGCGACGATGAGCAGCGGACTGCCATGATGGATCACGGCCTCGCGCTGCTGCGGGTTGAGGCCATCGAGCAAGGGGTGGTCAACAGAGACTTGGGTCGGCACCCACCCAGAGTAGGACGCCCCACCGACAAACGTGGAATGGAATGCGATCGCCGGGGCTCCGGTTGTGCTCGACGGAAGGCGCCGAAAGGGGAAGCATGCTGCCGGACAGCGAGATCAACCGGGTTCTTGTCGTGACCGCCCATCCGGACGACGCCGATTTCGGCGCGGCCGGGAGCGTGGCGCTGCTCGCCGACCGGGGTGTGGAGGTCACCTACCTGCTGGTCACCGACGGTGACGCGGGCGGCAACGAACGCACCTTGGACAACTCGGGCATGGCCGAGCTGCGCAGGACCGAGCAGCGGGCCGCGGCCAAGGCGGTCGGTGTCACGGATCTGCGGTTCCTCGGTCATCCGGACGGGCGGGTGGTGCCGTCGCTGGAGCTTCGGCGCGACATCGCCCGGGTGATCCGCCAGGTCAGGCCCGACCTGGTCATCACCCACCACCCCGACCGCAACTACGCGTTCGTCGCGCCCAGCCATCCTGACCATCGCGCGGTGGGCGGCGCCGCCCTCGACGCCGTCTACCCCGACGCCCGCAACCCCTACGCCTTCCCCGAACTGGCGCGGGACGAGGGCCTGGAGGCGTGGACCGTGCGCGAGGTGTGGCTGATCGGCGGCCCCGCACCCGACCACTGGGTGGACGTCACCAGCGCCATGGACCGCAAGCTCGCGGCCTTGCAGTCACATGTGAGCCAGGTCGCCCACGTGGAGGGCTTCGCCGACTTCGTCAGGAGCCGTTTCGCGGCCTGGGGCGAGGAGGCCGGCTTCGGCGAGGGCCGCTACGCGGAGGGCTTCCAGGTCGTCTCGACGGCCTGACCTCCGCCTCGCGGTGCTACGGCACCGATCCGGGCGGCACCACCCAGAGCGCGGGCTGCCCCGTGACCTCGGAGATGACGTCGAAGTCGCGGTCGTAGTGCAGGACCGTCGCCCCGTGCACCTCGGCACAGGCGGCGATCAGTAGATCGTTCGGTCCGATGCCGCGGTGCTGAGAGATCGCTACGAGCTGTTTCTGCACGTCCAGGGCCCGTGCCTGCACCTCCTGGTCCATCGGGAGCAGCACGCACTCGCGCTGGGCCTGAAGGATGCGTTGGTAGTGGGCGATGTCGCGGGCGCTATAGAGCACTTCGAGATCGATGATGCTGCAGGTCGCCACGGCCCGAGCCGCGTAGAGCGGATGGAGCGCCTTCGCGACCGCGTCGCTGGTGCGGATGCGCGCCAGCGCGCTCTTGTCCAGCAGATACATCAGTCCTGCCGTCGCCACGCATTCTTCATGATCTCCGGGTCGAGCAGATCCGGGCTCCCCTCCGTGCGCCAGAACTCGAAGGCCTCTATTGCGCTGGCCCTCTCCGCGTCTCTGTCGATGACCACCTGCAGTGCGATGTGGACCGTCTCCTTCATGGTCGGCGTCCCTAGCTTCTGCTGGGCCTCCTCCAGGAGCTCCTTGTCGATGTCGATCACTGTACGCATGCAACACCACCTCCGTACCTCCAGCGTATATCAGAACATGCGATCTTGATATACGCCCTTCCCGAGGAGGAGCGATTTCCCGGGAAGGGCGCCTCGCAGACGTTAGAGCATCGAGGTAGGGGTTTTGTGGAACGATCCAGAAGGCGCCGGAGGGATCTTCACTCTCGGGTGGAGAACCTTCATTCCCGGACGGGTAGATGATCTGCCGCGGGACTCCAGAGGCGGTCACCGTACGTGGTCAAAACGGGGTGAGCGGGAAATCTCAGACTGAGGCGGGAGGGCTTGGCTTTCGCTTGGCGGCGAGGCGGGCGAAGAGGTAGCCGAAGGAGTTGGTGGCCAGATGCAGCATCACGGGGGTCAGCAGGCCGCCCCGGCGGCGTAGCTCGCAGAACAGCACGCCCGCCGCCGCCGTGGACACCACGCTGCCCGCCACCACGCGGGCAGTGTCGAGGCGCCCGGGGGCTTCGTCGGCGACCAGGGCGCCGAGCGCGGGGTTGGCGCGGGCCATGTCGATGGCCGGGAGGATGTGCCAGAGGCCGAACAGGGCAGAGGAGACCCCGGTGGCGGCGACCGCGCCGTGCCGCCGGCGCAGCATCGCGTGGAGCGCGCCTCTGAAGCCCACCTCCTCCAGCAGGACCGTGCCGAAGGGAACCTGGATCAGGGCCTCCTCCCAGGCACGGGCGCGCGAGAGCGACAGGGCGCGGTCGTCGTGGAAGAGCGGCCTGGTGCGCGGCATCGAGATGCCGGCCGTATAGACGGCGGCCACCCCCGCGGCCAGGGCGCCGCCCGCGATCGCGCCGCGGCGGCCGTGCTCGAAGCCGAGCTCCTTCCACGACAGACCCGACCTGCGGGCCATCGCCACCAGGGCGGCCGTCGCCGCGGCGGACGTCAGCGGGCCCAGCCTGGGGGCGATCTTGTTATTCATGATGTTGGCGGCGGCGAGGATCGCGATCGAGCGAAGCAGCACCCCTGCAGGCTACGTCGCCCGCGCGGTCACGACGCGGCGGGACGGCGCCAGCCCGCGGGAAAGCGGGTGCGGCGGCGTTCCTCCGGCGTGAGGCCGCCCCAGATGCCCTCCGCCTCGCCCGCGCTCAGCGCGTAGGAACGGCATTCCTCGATGACCTGGCAGCCGGCGCAGACCGCTTTGGCCCGCGCCTCCTGCAACGGGGTGGGGGCGAGAGGGAAGAAGAGGTCAGGGTCGCTGAACTTGCACGCGCCCCTGCGCAGCCAGCCGATCTCCTCCAGTGACATGGGTCAACGGTAGAGCGTGGACATGATCAGACACATCATCCTCTCGGTTGACGCGCGCATACATCCCTGGGATTCAGAACTCCTAACAAAAAGGATCTTGGAATCAAGATCATCTCCGCTGTTGATCACAGCGTGAGGAAGGGGCAACAGCCTCCGTGGATCGTGCCGTTACTGCCGGTAGTGCGCCGGCGAGCCGACCATCCTGGCTGGCCGAACTGCACGCCGCCGGGGCGCTGGACTGGTCGAAGGCGGTGATGAACGGCTCCCACATCCGAACGCTCAAAGGCGGCCCAAAACTGGACCGAGCCCGGTCGACCGTGCCCGAGCAGGCTCCAAGCACCATCTGATCACCGAAGCGCACTCCCGCTGGCCGTCATCCTGACCGGCGGTAACCGCAACGACGTCACCCAGCTCCTGCCTCTGATCCAGGCCGTCCCGCCGGTACGCCGCCGGCGAGGGGTGACCCCGGCAACGTCCCGACACGCTCCACGCCGACCGCGGCTACGACCACGACAAGTATCACAAGCAGGTCCGAGCAGCCGGGATCACCCCGATCATCGCCCGCCGCGGAACCGCACACGGCTCCGGCCTGGGCGTGCACCGCTGGGTCGTGGAGCAGAGCTTCGCACCACTGCACTGGTTCCGACGACTGCGCATCTGCTGGGAGATCCGCGACGACATCCACGAAGCCTTCCTCAGCCTCGCCTGCGGCATCATCTGCTGGCGCCGACTGATCAACCTCCACCTTCGTTAGGAGTTGTTAGAACCGGTAACGGTCGATCGCGGTGAACTTCCTGGCCAGCGCCGGGCTGAGACCGATGAGCCGGTTGGTCAGGCGGTAGACCATCGGCGTCCCCGGCGGTGCGGGGAGCCGGGCGGCCAGCATCTCTTCGACCAGTTCCAGATCGGGGTCCCAGCGCTCGGGCTCGTGCGGGTCATCGAAGCCGCCGTGGCGCACCAGGGCGCCGAGGGCCCGGGTGCTGCGCATCCGCTTGAGAATCCGTACGGCGTAGCGCGGGTAGTTGTTGAACGCCACCTCTCCGCGGGGGAAGTGGCCGGTCAACCGGTTGAGCAGGGCCGTGAACTCGGCCTCGGTGAGGAAGGGGAGCAGCCCGTCGCAGACGATGACGGCGGCCCGGTCGCGGGGGAGCGGGTCGAGCCATCCCGGATCGGTCACGTCGGCGGCGACGGCGTGCACGTTCGCGCGGTGCGGTAGGACCTGCTCACGTACCTTCACGACCCCGGGCAGGTCGACGTCGTACCAGTCCACGGTCTCCGGAGGGGCGACGCGGACGACCCTCGTGTCCAGCCCGGCGCCCAGGTCCAGCACTACCGCGTCTGGATTCCGGGCGATGAACCCGCGCACCACGTCGTCCAGCATCTTGGACCGCATCGCCACGTCCGCCGCCTTGGCGCGCGGCACCACGATGTCGTCCGGGTTGTAGCCGATCTCCAGGGCGATCTCGTCGGACAGGGTGTCGCCGAGGATGGAAAAGCGGGAGCGGCTGTCGAGCGCCCTGCCGGCCAGCGTCACGTACAGGGTCTCTTCCACTGGTGTTAAGGCCGGGAGAACGGTTGCCATGGTGTGATCCTTCGTCATCCGTGCGCGCGACCGATGTTTTCGGCCGCGTGAAACAGTGTTGTGTTTCACCTTACGTCAAGCGAAGGTGCTACTGCGATGCTTATTTACGCTGGTAATACGACTGATTCGTTGCAATGACTGTAGGGTATCCTGCGGGCGTAAAGACGGCTAATGTTGCAATGAGGAACGACGGGAGCGCGCATGCCAGGAACCCGGCTGACCCATGAGGAGCGGCGGCGGATCGCCGACGGACTGGCCGAGGGGCTCGGTTACGCGGAGATCGCCAGGCGGCTGGCGCGGCCGACCTCGACGATCAGCCGCGAGGTCGGCCGCAACGGCGGTCCCGACGGCTATCGCGCAGACCCCGCGCAGAGGGCGACCGGGGAACGCGCCCGCCGGGTCAGGAAGACCGTGCCCGAGCCCGCCACCGTCCGCGCCTTCGAGGAGGAGTTCGCCGCGATGATGGTGCGGACCGGCCTGCCACGGATGCCCGCCAGAGTGCTGGCCGGCCTGCTCACCAGCGAGCACGGCGCGCTGACCGCCGCCGAACTGGTTCACCGCCTCCAGGTCAGCCCGGCGTCGGTGTCCAAGGCGGTCACCTATCTGGAAGGCATCCGGCTGCTCAGGCGCGAGAAGTCGGGGCAGCGCGAGCTCTACAGCACCGACGATGGCGTCTGGTACGAGGCGTGCTTAGGAGTGACGCAGGTCTGCGAGGTCTGGGCAGGCTCGGCCCGGCGCGGGGCCGCGCTGTTCGGCGGCACTCCGGCCGGGCGCCGCCTGGACGAGGTGGGCCGCTACTTCGAATGCGTCGGCGCCGACATGAACGAGGCGGCCGAACGCTGGCGCCAGGTTTTCACGGCTCGGCGCACCCCGGGGAACCTGCTCCCACGCGCTCAGGGTGGCCCCCGGCCTGGCCCTCGAACGTGAGAACCACCAGTGGGGCGAGTGAGCCCTCGCCGTCCCGGAAAGCCGCACGGCCACGTCCGGGGATGCCGCCGGGCAACACCACCGGTCGGGCCCGTACGACATCAGCAGGCGCTCACCCCGTCCCGGTATCCCGCCGCGAACGACGCCTGACGTTGCTCCGCCGTGCCGTGCGCCGAGGGGTCGAGCCAGTCGTCCGTGGGGTCGCCGGCCGCCTCCAGGCTGTAGAGCAGCTCCTCCTCGTCGCCCTCCTCCGCCCGCAACGCGCCCGAGCGCACCAGGGCCGACAGGGTGCCGCCCGCGTAGCAGTCGGCCTGGAGCTCCACCTGCACGTTGAACTGGAAACCGGTCCGGAGCTGCGCCTGCACGGCGTGCCCGATCTCATGCGGGATGATGACGTACACCGATCCGTCGCCCATCTCCGTCCACAACATCTCCATCCAGTCCCGGTCATAGGCGATGAAGTGGCCGATCGGGCAGTAGAAGGCGTTGTTCGGGACCGCGGATTCGTTGCCGCAGGCCGGGCCGGAGCGCCCCGAGTAGGGGACGACGTCGGTCAGCGGCCGGTAGTTCTCGCCTAACTGCTCGAACTGCTGTTTCCAGAACGCCTCCGACAACGTGTACGCGGTGCGGACGTCCTCCTCGAAGGAGTCGGCGCCCTCGGTGTCCATCGACGTCGGCCGCATGATGCCGCACGCGCCGGCCAGCAGGACCAGGACGAGGAGCAGAGCTCGTTTCACGGACTTCACGCATCCCAAGTGTGCACGGGTTCGTTGCAGTGCATGCGCTCGATGTACGCCAGCGTCATGGCACGCAGCGCCTCGTGCCGGTCGCCGCCGTGCGCGTTCACGCGCTCCACCTGCCAGCTCGCCCCCGTACGGCCGGAGACGCAGCGTCCCTCGATGATGCCGAGCAGCCGGTCGGCGACCGGGTCGTCCACGCCCCACTCGGCCAGTCCTTCACGCGCCAGGGGCAGCAGGCGGCGCAGGATCAGCTCGGCCGCGGGCACCTCGCCCACCCCCGGCCAGTACAGGCGCGCGTCCAGCCCGTGCCGGGCCGCGGCGGCGAGGTTGTCGGCCGCCGCCTGGAACGACATCCGGCTCCAGAGCGGCCGCTCGGCGTACGGCAGGACGCGCATCAACCCGTAGTAGAAGGCGGCGTTGGCGGCGACGTCGGCCACGGAGGGCCCGGCGGGCAGCACCCTGTTCTCGATGCGCAGGTGCGGGACCCCGTTCACCACCGCGTACACCGGCCGGTTCCAGCGGTAGATCGTGCCGTTGTGCAGGGTGAGCTCGTGCAGTTCCGGCACGCGGCCCTGTTCGAGCTCCGCGCGCGGGTCCTCGCTCTCGCAGAGCGGCAGCAGGGCGGGGAAGTAACTGACGTTCTCCTCGAACAGGTCGAACACGCTCGTGATCCACCGCTCGCCGAACCAGACCCTCGGCCGTACGCCCTGCGTCTTCAGCTCCGCCGGCCGCGTGTCCGTGGCCTGCTCGAACAGCGCCATCCTGGTCTCGCGGTGCAACTCCTTGCCGAACAGGTACGGCGAGTTGGCCGCCACCGCGACCTGAGGAGCGGCGATGATCTGGGCCGCGTTCCAATGGGCGGCGAACGCCTCGGGGCTGACCTGGAGATGGAGCTGCACGCTGGTGCAGGCGGCCTCGGGCGTGATGCTGTCCGCGTGCGTGTCGAGGCGTTCGACGCCGTCGATGGCCAGGTGCAGGTCCTCGCCACGGGCCGCGAAGATCTGCTCGTTGAGCAGGCGGTAGCGGGGGTTCGCCGAGAGCGTGCCCTCGCCGATGTCCTGCTCGCGCAGCGTGGGCAGGATGCCGATCAGGACCAGGTGGGCGTCCTGCGAACGGGCGCGCTCCTCGGCGTGGTTGAGCCGGGCCCTGACGTCGTTCTCCAGGCGGAGCGCGCCGTCCCCGCCCAGGTCCTGGGGATCGATGTTGATCTCGATGTTGAACTGGCCCAGCTCCGTCGCCCAGTCCGGCCGCTCGATGGCGTCGAGCACCTGGGCGTTGCGCATGGCGGCCTCACCGTGGGCGTCCACGATGTTGAGCTCGATCTCCAGGCCGGCGAGCGGGCGTTCGAAGTCGAAACGGGACTCGCGCAACATCTGGGCGAAGACGTCGAGACACCGCCGCACCTTTTCCCGATATTTCCGGCGGTCGTCCCGGCTGAAGACGACGACTGGAACGTCCCTCCCCATACCACGAAATGTCGCACGCCCACGCCGCCAAAACCAGAGCGCAGCCCAGTCTTTACCCCGCACAGAGCCCGGAATGAACCCCACCACAACCCACCCGCACAACCACCACTCACCACCGGAAACGTCCACAGGAAACGTCCGATGGAGGCGTCCGGCGGGAAGCTGCCCGACCGCTAAAGCGCCCCGGCACCCGGTGTACCCGAGTACCGCCGTGCCCGAGCGCGAAGTGGTGCCGAGCGGGAAGTGCGGTGGCGGAGTGTCCAGCGCCCCAGCGCCCCAGCGGAGGTGCCACCCGTCTCCGAGCGCTTGAGCGGGAAATGCCCGAGCGCCTTGAACAGGGAGTCTCGCCGTGCTTGAGCGCCCGATCAGGGAGTTGTCACCGTGCCTCAGCCCCCGAAGCGGAGTGCCCGCGCCCCTGAGCGCCCGAGTTGGGAGTGCCCGGGCGCCCAGTGGGGGTGTCGAGCCGGGTGCGGGGCGTCCAGGGGGCCGGTCGCCGTATGGGTGCCGTCCCGGAGACGTTACAGCGTGCTCCGGCGGGTGCGGTCGACGATGTGGAGCGGTACGTCCTGCTCGATCCGGCTGAGGACCGTCAGGGCGTTGCCGCCCCGGGCAGCGGCGTACTCCGCCTCCGTCAGCGCGGCGATCTGCAGGAACGTCACGCTGCCGTTCGGGGTTTCGATGGTGCCCAGGTCGGGGTCGACGGCGAAGGCGAGGGCCGCGAGTTCGGTGGGGGTGTTCTCGGCCTGGCCCGGACGGTCGTTGAAGATGCCGGAGGCGACGTGGATGGTGTGTCCGGGGGCGAACGGGCGCTCGGCGATCACGTAGCGGGCCAGTTGCTGGAGCAGGACGGCCGCCCATATCGGGGGGCCGGCGTCTTCGGTGTCCCTGGCCACGCGCAGGCTGAACTCGATGCCCCAACCCGACAAATCCGGAATGTCGCTGGTCTTGTCGTACAACTCCGACAGGCCGCAGCCGACCATGTGCCAGTGAGGGCGCGGCTCATCGTGGTCGTAGTTGCGGATGGCGTCCAGCGGGTCAGGCCCGCCCAGGTTGTACGGGCGCTGCGTCGCCCAGTCAGGCCAGCGGCTGTCGCGGCCGTAGTGCTCACGGAGCGCGGCGTTGATGGCGTCCCAGCCGTTCGTCGGTTGCGCGGTTTCGATCATCGACCGCACATTAGCGTCCTGTCCGGGGACATGCGCGCGGTAAGGGCGCCCGGCCGGGGCGGACGGCCGCCGCTGAGATCTGGCCCGCTCCACATACCGACAGGCACCGTGCCGCCACAGGCCGGGTGCGGGCCCCTCGGGCCAGGCGACGTCGTCGATCGCGAGGAACGGCGGGCAGGAGCTTGTGAACGGCGGGCACGTCGATCGAGCACGTTTCCACGGGCCGGCGCATGACCACGGACCACGGCCCACAGGGCGCGCCGTTGCGGCGGCGCGCCACTGAAGGGTCAGAAAGCGTTGCCCTGGAAGGTCCTCAGCCGACGTGCGGCGGGTGGCCTCACCGGGGCGCAGCCGTAAAGGATGGGGGTCGCAACGCCCGCACGAGCGAGGCTGAGGATGGCGGTCTTAAAGCCCGCACCAGCGAGGCCAGGGTGCTGAGATGCGTGTACTGATTACTGGCGGGGCGGGTTATATCGGCAGCACGGTCGCGTCGGCGTGCCTGGACGCCGGCATCACGCCCCGTGATTCTGGACAGCCTGATGACGGGGCGCGGGGAGTTCGCGCAGGGGCGGGTCTTGTATGAGGGAGATATCGGCGATGGCCCACTGATTGACAAGATATTCGCCGAGAATCCGGATATTGAGGCTGTCGTTCACTCGCGGCGCGCATCGTGGTGCCGGATTCTGTGGCCGACCCCGTCGGCTATTACCGCGCGAACGTCGCCAAGAGCCTCGAACTCGTCGACCACCTGCTCCGCAACGGCTGCGAGCGGATGTTTTTCAGCACTTCCGCCTCTACCCGACCGCTGGTCAGCGTCAAGCGCTGGCGCGGGCGTTCGGATGTGCGCGCACGGTGTTCAACGACGAGCTGCGCGCACGGCGGGAGGCTCGCGAGCAGGGACGCCGTACGTCTCGGACGCTGAGCTGTCCAGGCGGGTCATCACGCAGGCGAAGCAGACCTCGCAGCGGGCCTGGCTTTCCGGGGTGTCGGCGGTGGTGCTGCAGCAGGCGCTGGCCGATTTGAACACCGCCTACCGCACCTTCTTCGCCTCCCTGTCCGGCAAGCGTAAGGGGCCGAAGGTCTCCCCGCCCCGGTTCCGGTCCCGACCGGCGGCAGGCGATCCGGTTCACCAAGAACTCCCGGTGATCGGTCACGGCGGGCGGGAAGCTGCGCCTGCCGAAGATCGGACAGGTGCCGGTGCGCTGGTCGTGCCCGGCGCCTACACGCGCAGCGACCGGGGCCCGCCGCCTGCTGGACCGGCAGGCCCGCCACTCCATCGACGAGGGCATCAGGCACTCGCTTGAATGGGCGGCACTCCGGGAGTCCAGACTGGGCTGAGCCCGGCCGCCCCTCTCCCGCGCGGCCGCGCCCGTCCCGCCCGGTCGTTCCCGTCCCGTGGGTGATGCCTGCCCTGTCCGGTGGTGCCTGTACTGCCCGTGGTGATGGTCACGTCCGGTGGTGCCTGTCCTGGCCCGAGGGTGCCTGTCCCGTCCGGTGGTGATGGTCACGTCCGGTGATTGCCACGTCCGGTGGTGCCTGTCGCGCCCGGTACGCGCCTCTCCCGTCCTGGGCGGGCGGGAGAGGCGCGGACGGTCAGCAGGTCAGCCGGTGACGGCGTATGCGCCGAGGGGGATCTCGGTCAGGCGGGAGATGTCCTCCCGGCTCTCCTCCAACGAGGACGCGACGTCCTTCGCCGGCGGCGCCTTGATCGACACGGCCTTGCCCCAGCCGGTGTATCGCGTGTCCACGGTCACGGAGCCCATGCTGCCGAGGCCGTACGCCGCGGTCGAGGACGTCGTCACGAGGCGTGTCGGCAGGCCGGCCGCGTTCACGGTGAGCCTCCACTTGAGCGGGCTCTTCAGCGCCTTGGCGTCCGGCACGCTGAGCGAAGCGGCGCGCAGCGAGGGCGAGACCTTCCGCAGTGCGCCCAGCTTGATCGTGCCCGTGTAACCGTAGCTGGTGGCCTTGGCGCCCTTGAACAGGGTCTTGAGCGTGGAGTGCTCGCCGAGGTTGATGACCTGGCCGAACGCGCTGGTGATGCCGCCGGCCGGGCCCTTCGGCATCTTCATCCAGGTCTTGCCCTCGGGCAACACGGTCGTCCACATGTTGCCGGAGAGGTAGGACGTGGTGCCGACCCTGATCGTGCGCTCAGGCTTGGCGATTGCCTTGAGGATCTCGCCGAACTCGTCGTCCGGCACCTCGCCCAGGTCCTTGGACGTGATGTTGATCTTGGAGGTGATGTCGGAGGCGGCGATGCCCCTCTTGCTGAACTGCAGGGTGCCGCTGCGCCGGAGGAACACCTCGCGCTTGCCGCCCTGGCTGATCGTCGTACGCTCGGTGAAGCTCACCCCCTTGCCGGGGGCCATCCGCTTCTTGATGGCCGCCACGGGGTCCTTGGGGGCGGCCATCGCCGGGGTGGCGGTCACCAGTGCGGCGGTCGTGGCTAACGCCACGCCGGTAAGGATTCGCCTCATGCGGATTTCCTTCGTCAAGTCGTGATGTGGAAGTCAAGGCAGATGTCCGGCCTTGTGGAGCGGCCCGGCGGGCCGGACATTACGGAATGCCGCCGAGCGAGTTCAGTGCGTGGTACAGGTCTTCCTCAAGGACCCCGCATGCCCCCCCGCGGGCGCGGCCCTGGTCACCGCCGGGCTCGCGACAAATCCATTCATACGAGTTTCCTCTGGTTCCAAAAGGAAGAGAAGGAGATCCTGCCAATCGAAGATCACGACCGTATATCGAGAACTAGGGCGTATGCCATCGAATCGGTGCAAAATTCGTGCAGGTGCCGTCGTGGAGAAGTGAGATCACCGTCACATAGCGCGAGAACCCCCACCCGATGACCTGGTCAGGTCAAGCTTCGGGCTAGGCTTCACTGGCGGAAACGCCCGGCACGCACCCTGAGCGCTGGAGCTCGCCGTGAGAGGGCAAGGCACGATGCCAACGAGCGGCGCAGTGGATGCGACCGTAAGTGCAGGTGCGCGGGCCGCCGAACATCAGTCGGACAAGCGTCGAACATTCAGTCGGATAAGCAAGGAGCGAACCCGACGTAGCGAGCGGAGTGGAGGGCCGGCGCAAAAGGCACTCCACGGAGCGAGTGAGGAGGGTGAGCGACACATGGGAAGAGGACGGACCCCTCGTGGACCTGTTCGAACATCAGGCGAAGGAACTCTTCGCTGACTACGGCATCCCGGTGCCACGCGGCATCGTCGCCCACACCGTGGAGGAGGTGCGGTCGGCGGCCGAGGAGCTGACAGGCCGCGTTGTCGTCAAGGCTCAGGTCAAGACCGGTGGCCGTGGCAAGGCCGGCGGCGTGAAAGTGGCGGCCGACGCCGCCGACGCCGTCGAGAAGGCCACCGCCATCCTGGGCATGGACATCAAGGGCCACACGGTCCACAAAGTGCTCGTGGAGGAGGCCAGCGCGATCGCGGAGGAATACTACTTCTCCTTCCTGCTCGACCGCGCCAACCGCACCTTTCTCGCGATCTGCTCCGCCGCCGGCGGCATGGACATCGAAGAGGTCGCCCACACCGCGCCGGAGAAGGTCGCCAAGGTGCCGGTCTCGGCACTGACCGGCATCGACCGCGCCAAGGCCCGCGAGATCGCGGTGGCCGGCGGCCTGCCGGACAAGGCGCTCGACGGCGCCGCCGAGCTCATCGAGAAGCTGTGGTGCTGCTTCGTCGACGAGGACGCCACCCTCGTCGAGGTCAACCCGATGATCCTGTCGGCCGACGGCCAGGTGAAGGCCCTCGACGGCAAGGTCACCCTCGACGACAACGCCGTGTTCCGCCAGCCCGACCACGAGGGGCTCGCCGACAAGGCGGCCGAGGACCCGCTCGAGGCCAAGGCCAAGGAGAAGGACCTCAACTACGTCAAGCTCGACGGCGACGTCGGCATCATCGGCAACGGCGCCGGCCTGGTCATGTCCACGCTCGACGTGGTGGCCTACGCGGGCGAGCAGTTCCCCGGCAAGCCGTCGCCCGCCAACTTCCTCGACATCGGCGGCGGCGCCTCGGCCGAGGTCATGGCGGCGGGCCTGGAGATCATTCTCTCCGACCCGAGCGTCAAGTCGATCTTCGTGAACGTCTTCGGCGGCATCACCGCCTGCGACGCCGTCGCCAACGGCATCGTCTCGGCGTTCAAGCTGCTGGAAAGCCGTGGCGAGGCCGTGACCCACCCGCTGGTGGTCCGCCTCGACGGCAACAACGCCCAGCTCGGGCGGCAGATCCTCGCCGACGCCGCGCTCCCGCGGGTCGAGCTGGTAGACACGATGGACGACGCGGCCAAGCGGGCCGCCGAGCTCGCTGCGGCAGGTGTGTGACCCATGGCCATCTGGTTGACTGACAACAGCAAGATCATCGTTCAGGGCATGACGGGCGGCGAGGGCACCAAGCACACCCGCCGCATGCTCGCCTCAGGCGCCCGCGTGGTCGGCGGCGTCAACGCCCGTAAGGCGGGCACCACGCACGAGGGCCTGCCCGTGTTCGGCACGGTCAAGGAGGCGATGGAGCAGACCGGCGCCGACGTGTCCGTCGTGTTCGTCCCGCCGGCGTTCACCAAGGACGCGGTCAAGGAGGCCATCGACGCCGAGATGCCGCTCTGCGTCGTGATCACCGAGGGCGTGCCGGTGCACGACTCGACCGAGTTCTGGGCCTACGCGGTGGCCAAGGGCAACAAGACCCGCATCATCGGTCCCAACTGCCCGGGCATCGCCTCTCCCGGCGCCTCCAACGCCGGCATCATCCCCGCCGACATCACCACCGCCGGCCGCATCGGCCTGGTCTCGAAGTCCGGCACGCTGACCTACCAGCTGATGTACGAACTGCGCGACTTCGGCTTCTCCACCGCCGTGGGCATCGGCGGAGACCCGGTCATCGGCACCACCCACATCGACGCACTCCAGGCGTTCCAGGAAGACCCCGCCACCGACGCGATCGTGATGATCGGCGAGATCGGGGGCGACGCCGAGGAGCGGGCCGCCGCCTACATCGAGCAGCACGTCAGCAAGCCGGTCGTGGCGTACGTCGCCGGGTTCACCGCACCCGAGGGCAAGACGATGGGCCACGCGGGCGCCATCGTGTCCGGCTCGGCCGGCACCGCCCAGGCGAAGAAGGAGGCCCTGGAGAAGGTCGGCGTCCGCGTCGGCAAGACCCCCTCCGAGACGGCCCGCCTGATGCGCGAGATCATGCAGGCTCGCTGAGCGCCGCCTCCCCTGACAGCCCCGCACGGGTTTCCGTGCGGGGCTTCGCGTTGCCGTCCTGTGCGCACGGGTTCCGGTACGTGGCCAGGTCCCGGGCACACCTCGACCACGGAACACGGCCGGCGGGGCGCCGTAACGGTGGCGCGCCACTGACCGGTTCAGAGGCGTCTCCCTGGACAGACCCCGGGCACGGTCGGCGGGTGGGGGGAGGGTGGCGGTGCCGTACGGGATGGGCGAGGTCAGGCGTCGCGCGGCGGGACGTCGCGCGACGGACGGTCGCGAAGCGAAATGAGGTGGCGTAGGTGGGGGACGCCGCGCGATGGACGGGTTGCGAAGCGGAGTGAGGTGGCGTAGGCGGGGGACGCCGCGCGATGGACGGTTGCGAAGCGAAATGACGTGGCGCGGGCGGCGGCGAAGCGGGGCGGCGGGCACAAAGTAGGGACGGGCGGCGCGTCAACCAAGCGCTGGTCGGGAAAGCTTGAGAAAATCGCCTACTGTGACGGCGATTCTCGACCAGCTACGTGCCGCCCCCCGGTCGGTGCTCGGCCGACTGCCAGGGGTCTCGAGCGACGATGACGAGACCAGGCGGCCGCTGCCCGTGTCGGGGATGCTGGCGGCCGCCGCCACGCTCGGCGTCGGGCTGGCGGCGCTCACCACACTCACCCTCGTCGGCTGGATCGCGGCCCCGAGCGGGACGCTGGGGGCGGGGTTGCCCGGTGTGTTCCGTACGGCGGCGCAGCTCTGGCTGGCCGCGCACCACGCCGGGTTCGCGATCCCCGGCGGGCGGGTCGGCCTGCTGCCGCTGGGGTTGATGCTGCTGCCCGCCGTGCTGCTCTACCGCGCGGCGCGGTGGATGGCCCGTGACGCCGACCTGCGGCTGCGCCTGCCCGCCCGGCTGCCGAAGAACAGCCCCAAGGCGCAGGCGAGCGCCCGGCGGCGGGCCCAGCTGGTGCTGGTGGTGCAGGCGGGGGTGTCGCTGGCGGCCCCTTACGCGCTGCTCGCCGGGCTGATCGCGCTCGTCGCGCGTAACGAGATCACGCAGCCGTTCCTGGGCGAGACGCTGCTCAGCCACTTCGTGCTGGCGTTCCTGGCGGGTTCGCTGGCCACGGCCCGGATGATCGGGCCCTGGCGGGTGATGTTGCGGCTGCTGCCCGAGCGGGTGCGCGCGCTGACCGTCGGTACGGCCGTCGCCACGGCGGTGCTGTTCGTTGCCGGGCTCGCGCTCCTGCTCGTCGCCATCGTGCTGAACTTCGGGCAGATCAAGGAGCTGTCCAGCGTGCTCTCGCCCGGGTTCGTGGGCGGGGTGCTGCTGGTGCTGCTGCAACTGCTCTACGCGCTCAACGCCGTCGTCTGGGCGCTGTCCTACATCGCGGGGCCGGGGTTCGCGATCGGCGCCGACACCCTGGTCGCGCCCACCGGGGTGCAGCTCGGCACCGTGCCGAGCCTGCCGCTGCTGGGGGTGCTGCCGGACAGCGGCACCGTGCCCGCGTGGATGATGGCGGTGGTCGCGCTGCCGTTCGCGGCCGGGGCGGTGGCGGGCGTGATGGTGGCCAGGATCTCGCCGTCGCCGTCCTATGAGGCGGCGCCCCTGTGGGGGTTCCTCAGCGGGGTGTCGACGGGTGTCGTGGCCGGCGTGCTGGCGGCGCTGTCCGGTGGGCCGATCGGCGGGGGCAGGCTGGCCACGGTCGGGCCGTCCCCCTGGGAGGTGGCGCTGTCGGTGGCACTCGAGGTGGGCGTGGCCGCGGGCATCTCCGCCGGCGTGACCAACGTGCTGCTGCTCAACAAACGTGCCCGTACGCCGCTGGACAAGGCGGCCGCTCCCGTGCGCAGGGCAGGTGCGGCGCTGGCCAAGGCGGCCAGCAAGGTGGGGCTCGCCGAGTCGGACCCGCGCCCGCTGCCCGGCCACTGGATGGACGCGACGGAGGCCGACACCCAGGAGATCCCCGTCATCAGGGACGACTGGCAGGACGAGCACGCGTCGGCGGCGGCCGAGACGCTGGCCCAGTCCCGTTCACGCGCGCCGGAGCCGAGGCAGGGGGGCGCCCGCCCGCCGCGCAAGGACATCGTCGACGAGTCGGACGACCGGGGCGGCCACGTCATCTACGTCGACCCCTACGCGTGGGACCGCGACTGACCGGCCACGCGCCGCGGGCCCGCACGGCTGGACGTGGAGGCTGATCGCCGCACGGTTGTTCGCGCGTGGCGTAGCCGACGACGGCACCGCGAGGCCCGTCCGGTTCGTACGGAAGCCCTTGAAGCGCAGGACGGCTACGGCTGCATGGCGCCGAGCAGTTCGAGCACGTCGGCCGGGAGCTTGCGCTGCGCCGCCTCCCTGAACTGCGTGAAGCACTCACCCTGGGACGACACCGTCCCCGCGCCCTTCATGCACTCCTGGTAGGCGGAGTATTCGTCCATGAGGTAGAGCTGCATCCCGGAGGCCATCGTGGACAGCGCCAGCGCGATCGCAGAGACGGTGATGCCACCCACGACGACACCGGTGGGTTTGCCTTCGCCCTTGAGCAGCGGCAGCGCCTTGATGCCGGCCATGAGCGCGAACAACGCCATGACCAGGCCTGCGAGCGGCAACATGAACGTCATGGCCAGCGCTGCGATGGACAACCAGATCGCTCGGCGGCCCGCCGATTCAGCGGGCTGCTGGCCTGCCGGTGCCTTCACCGGTGTCGACACCTGACCTCCTCTGCGTCGCCGGGCGAGGAACAGATACTCTGACAGCCCCACCCTGTAACCACTTGGGAGAGTGTGCGTGTCTAAGGTTGGGCGGCTCGTCGTCCTCGTCTCCGGCTCTGGAACCAACCTACAGGCCCTGCTGGACGCTTCTGCCGACCCGTCCTACGGCGCTCGCGTGGTAGCGGTCGGCGCCGACAGGGAGGGGATAGAGGGGCTGGTCAGGGCCTCGAAGGCAGGAATCCCGACTTTTGTGGAAAAAGTGAGCGATTACGCGACACGGGCGGAATGGGATATGGCCGTCGCGGCCAGGATCTCCTCGTACGCGCCTGACCTGGTCGTGTCGGCGGGTTTCATGAAAATTCTCGGCAAGCCCACCCTCCAGGCGGCACCTCTGCTCAACACCCATCCCGCGCTCCTGCCGTCGTTCCCCGGTGCCCACGGCGTGCGCGACGCGCTGGCCCACGGGGTCAAAGTGACCGGCTGCACGGTCATGCTGGCCGACGAGGGCGTCGACACCGGGCCGATCGTCGCCCAGGAGGCGGTCCCCGTGCTCCCCGACGACGACGACGCCGTACTGCACGAGCGCATCAAGACCGTCGAGCGCCGCCTGCTCGTCGAGATCGTCGGCCGGATGGCTCGCGAGGGCTGGACGGTCAGCGGACGCAGCGTCCGCATCGGCAACCACACAGGAGGGGAATCCACGTGACTCGCATCGCCATCCGGCGCGCGTTGATCGCTGTTTACGACAAGTCCGGGCTCGAAGAGCTGGCGAGAGCCCTCGACGACGCCGGTGTGGAGATCGTCTCGACCGGGGGCACGGCCGCCGCGATCTCGTCCTTCGGGATCCCGGTGACGAAGGTGGAGCAGCTGACCGGGTTCCCCGAGTGTCTCGACGGACGGGTCAAGACCCTGCACCCGCGCGTGCACGCCGGGCTGCTGGCCGACGTCACCAAGCCGCACCACGTGACCCAGCTGGAGGAGCTGGAGATCGACCCGTTCCAGCTCGTGGTGGTCAACCTCTATCCGTTCCAGGAGACGGTGGCCTCGGGGGCGTCCGCCGAGGAGTGCGTCGAGCAGATCGACATCGGCGGGCCCGCCATGATCCGTGGCGCGGCCAAGAACCACAACACCTGCGCCGTCGTGGTCGACCCCGGCTCCTACGGCGACGTGCTCACCGCCGTGGCCGAGGGCGGCTTCACGCTGGCCGAGCGCCGGCGCCTGGCCGGCATCGCCTACGCCCACACGGCCTCGTACGACGTGGCCGTGGCCAACTGGTTCGCCGGCACGTACGGCGAGGAGGGTGATTTCCCGTCGTTCACCGGCGGCACCTACCAGCGCAAGGCCACCCTGCGCTACGGCGAGAACCCGCACCAGGGCGCCGCGCTCTACACGGGCGGCACGGGCGGTCTCGCCAACGCCGAGCAACTGCACGGCAAGGAGATGTCCTACAACAACTACCTCGACTCCGACGCCGCCTGGCGGGCCGCGTGGGACGTCTCCGAGCCCTGCGTGGCCATCATCAAGCACCAGAACCCGTGCGGCATCGCGGTCGGCTCCGACGCGGCCGAGGCACACCGCAAGGCGCACGCGTGCGACCCCGTGTCCGCCTACGGCGGGGTGATCGCCGTCAACCGTGAGGTCACGGCCGAACTGGCCGGCCAGATCGCCGACGTCTTCACCGAGGTCGTCATCGCCCCCTCCTACACCGCCGAGGCGCTGGAGACGCTGCGCGTCAAGAAGAGCCTGCGCCTGCTGGTGTGCGAGCAGGGCCCGTCACGGCGTACCGAACTGCGCGAGATCGACGGCGGCCTGCTGGTGCAGTCGGTCGACAAGGTGGACGCGCCCGGCGACTCGGCCGCCCAGTGGGAGCTCAAGACCGGTACGCCGGCCACGCCCGAGCAGCTGGCCGACCTGGAGTTCGCCTGGCGGGCCTGCCGCTCGGTCAAGTCGAACGCCATCCTGCTCGCCGCCGACGGAGCGACCGTGGGCGTCGGCATGGGCCAGGTCAACCGGGTCGACTCCTGCCGGTTGGCGGTCAGCAGGGCGGGTGAGCGCGCCGCCGGCTCTGTGGCGGCCTCCGACGCGTTCTTCCCGTTCCCCGACGGTCCGCAGGTGCTGATCGAGGCGGGCGTACGAGCGATCGTCGAACCCGGCGGCTCCATCCGCGACCAGGAGGTCATCGACGCGGCCGAGAAGGCGGGCATCACCCTCTACTTCACCGGCACGCGCCACTTCTTCCACTGATCATCCCCAAAGGGCGACATGACCGATCATGTCGCCCTTTGGCTGTTTTGCGGCGAGCATCCCGTGTCTCCGGTTAACCTGATGCCTTCTCCAGTTCGCTCGTTCCCCGGAGTCTGTCTTGCTTGACGCGATCCTCCAGGCCTTCGTCACCATGAACGGCCTCGCCACCAGCCCGTTCGTCCTCCTGGTGCTCGCCTTCATCGGTGCCTATCTGGGCACCCGCGTCGTTGAGGTCATCCCGTTCACCCGCCGCATCATCGAACGCCGCGAGGCCCGGCTGACCGAGCCCGAGTAAGGGTCCCCGCTTCCCACCCCGGCGCGTCGGCCCAGGTCCGCACGCTTCCACCCCGCTCGCAGACCCCACCCTGAGTCCTCCTGGTACGAGAGCCGCCCCGCCGCGACATCCCGGCCAAACCGCGCACCAGGGGCCGGGGCGCGTCACGGCGTACCGGCTGCGGCGAAGAACGTGCGGCGGTGAGCCTCGCACGGCGGGTACCGCCGGGAGCACGGTCGGTTGGACGACCGCCGGGAGCACGGTCGGTTGGACGACCGCAGGACAGCGACGGCCGCGCAAGAAGTCACAGCCATGCAAGAAGTGACGGCTACGCAAGAAGTCACGGTCATACATGAAGTGACGGCCGCACGGAGGCGCGCTCGTCCGGCCGACACGGGCGCGAGCGTGACCGGCCGCGCGGGACGGACGCATCGAAGGAGGAGCGGTACGGACGCACCGAAAGCGGAGCGGTGGGAACGGCGGGCCGTGCGGGACGGGCGGCGGTGGTGCCGCCCATCGCACTATGGTGGTGCCGCCCGTCGCACTATGACGATGGTGAATGGTCCAGCGCGAGCTTGGCCGCCCCCGCCAGAGAAGCCCGGACCCCCAGTACGGAGGGCACGACCCGGACGGCCCTGACGAAGGCGAGGCCCGCGACGTCGTCGAGCGCCCGTGCCAGAGGCTCGAACAGCACCTTGCCCGCCATCGACACGCCACCACCGACCACCACCTTCGTGGTTTCGGTCGCAGCCGTCACCGAGGCGATCATCCCCGCCAGCGCCCTGGCCCCGCGCTCGAACGCCGCCAGCGCGACCGCGTCGCCCGCCGCCGCGTTCTCGGCCAGAGTGCGGGCGTCGGCCGGCTCGCCTTTCCAGCCGTTATCGACGGCCCAGCGGACCAGGTTGGGCCCGCTGGAGTAGCGCTCCACGCACCCCAGGCCGCCGCACTCGCAACGCTCACCGTTCGGATCCACGGACATGTGCCCCACATGCCCGGCGTTACCCGTAGGGCCGAGCAGGGGCGAGCCATTGATCACCAGACCGCCGCCGATGCCCGTGGAGACCACGATGCCGAGCAGCGCGTCGCTGCCCTGACCTGCGCCCAGCCAGTGCTCCCCGAGGGCGAAGCACTGCGCGTCGCCCGCCAGCATGGTGGGCAGACCGGTCAGCCTGCGTACTTCCTCGCGCAGCGGGAACTCCCGCCAGCTCGGCATGTTGACCGGGCTCACGGTTCCGGTGGCGAGGTCGATGGGGCCCGCGCAACCGATGCCGGCGGCCACGGGCGGCGGGCCACCCGTGGTCACCTCCGCGACGAGAGCCGCCAGCGCGTTCATGACGTCCGCACGCGGTGTGGGCCGGGTGGCGGATCGCAGGATCGAACCCGTCTCGTCCACCAGCGCGGCGGCGAGCTTGGTTCCTCCGATGTCGATGGCGAGTACGCAGGTCATCAATGTTTGTGATGGTTGTCGGGCTGGCGGGGGTCGCCAGGATGCTCAAAGCCGGGAACGAGCTTCACCTTCTTGGCACGTAGGTCGTCGAGCCACCGCGCGAACGCCTGCCGCTGCGCCGCCCCCAAGAGGTATGGATCTTGAGGCGATGCATGGGACATCCGATGCGATTGTTGCTCCTCCAGGGCGGATCCTCCCATAAACCGCCTCGCAGTCGCTCTCGGGGGCATGGTTGCGGATGTTTCCAAAGGTGAGAGTGAAACCGTATCGGGCACCAGGTGCGAGGCCGGGTCCAGACCCATGGCTGTCTCTTATATACATCTGACGCTGACTAC